>JAHEEC010000259.1 GCA_024640885.1 Bacteroidota bacterium
AAATAAGAACCAATGATTCAGGAAATATTTTTTCATCTGTACCGGATTAATTTTACCTGACAAGATAGGAACCTTAGCCATAATATTCATGAACCTTTTTGTAAGATTCCATCTCCATCTCTATTTTGAAAGTAAATGATGATCAGTTAATTTTTTCCGCATGTTCATTATATTTACTGGATCGGATTGATTTCCGGGAAAAAATCAGATGCATGAATCATGCCCCATTAAAATCATACGCCCTGTTGTTTTGCGTCTCAATGGCCTTCGGAGCCAGGGCACAGGATGGATTCAGGGTTCACCCCTACCTTCAGAATCCCGCTCCTGATGCCATGACGCTGCTATGGTTTTCGGAGGAAGATTCTCCGGGCCAGCTCTCCTGGTGGAAGGCCGGGTCAGGTGATCCCACCATGGTGGAGAGTCTCCCCATTAGCGCAGATGCCCTGACATATCCTGCCTGGGAAGATACCACCTTTTTTGAAGGCATGGCACCCTCTTTCCCCTTTCGCCACCGGGTTCGGATGGAGGGGCTCGCCCCGGGCACGAATTATGAATATATTGTTAAACAGGGTTTGGAATCTTTTAGCTCCACATTTCAGACATCACCGGCAGGATACGAACCCATCCGCTTCATCGTCTATTCCGACCCTGAAACCGAGCCGGAATCCACCGGAAATCATACCGCCTGGATCGATCCGGTCAACGGCGAGTCAAGGCCCTACCTGGTGGACCAGACCTTGGGCTACAGGAACAACCTTGCGGTGATCCGGTCACGCAATCCCGATCTGGTAATTGTTGCAGGGGATTTAACGCAGCATGGAGGAGAGCAGCGGGATTGGGACGAATTCTGGAAACACAACACAAACCCGGTAAAAGAGCTGAGCCTGGCCGGACAGGTACCCGTGATGGCAGCCCCGGGGAACCATGATTATTTTGAAGGAACCATGATGGATCAGTACAACCAGCCCGGTTCGGAAAGGGCCATAGGCAGGTACCTGACCTATTTCGAGGTTCCTGAAAATCACTCGCCCAATATCCGGCAAGAGGGACGCTACTATAGCTTTACATATGGACCTGCCGCGTTTATTGTGCTGGATCTGTGCAATAATGGTCCCAACGGGTCTGAGGATGACACCAATTTTTACCTGCTGGGCGAGAGTGATCCGGAGGGGGGGGAAGCACCCGATTTTGGCATGGGTTCCAGGCAGTATCTCTGGCTGGAATCAGAATTGTCAGAGGCCCGGGAAAAAAGCCTGTTTACCTTTGTGGCCTTCCATCATGCACCCTATTCGTCAGGCCCCCATGGCTATCCCCCGGGATCAGGCGATTTCTTCGATAACCAGTCGGGGATCCCGGTGCGCACATTGACCCCGCTTTTTATGGAATACGGGGTGGATGCGATATTCTCGGGGCATGATGAGATATGGGAGCGGTCTGAGGTACCGGGAATCAAACGCAAACCGGATGGAGAGGAAATGAACCATTCCATACAATTTTATGATGTGGGTACCGGTGGAGACGGACTGAGGGGTCCGTCGGATGGAACGGAAAATCCATTTCAGGAGTTCCTGGCCCACAGGGATGCACCTGAAGTATGGGAGGGTGGGACGCTCCAGGAGGGTGGAAAACATTATGGACACCTTGAAGTGGATGTGGAACCGCTCAATGATTCCGTATGGCAGGCAATCCTCACCCCGGTCTATGTGCTTCCGCTCTTTGACGCAGGGGATTCAGCCTATACAGGGTATGAACGAATGTTTTACGACGACCGGGTCGTACTCAGCCGGCAGGTGTCCGGTCCCAAGGTCTCAGCTGGAAGAATCACTGAGCCGGCATTTTCTTCAGTGAACTTCCCGAATCCCTTTTACAAAGAGACCTTTATCAATTATCGAATTCCCCAGGCAACCTCCGTAACAATAACGGTGGTTGATCCACTTGGAAGAAAAGTCCGGGTGATCGAGGAGACCTTTAGGAATTCCGGGGAACATCAGGTGGTTTGGGATGGAAAAGACGGCCAGGGGAAAAGGGTGGTTCCGGGACTCTATCAATACATCCTGGAGACAGGTTCGGGAGACCGTCAAAACCGATCCATGCTGATGCTTAAGTGACCTGACAATCCCCGGTCAGCAGTTAACCACCCTCCTGAGGCGGTTGAGGAAACGGTTTCTGATGCCCAGGTCCGGTTCGGGCAGAGGCCCGGTGTATTTCTGCCCGATCTTCAGGAATTCCCGCCTGAATACCCGCGATGAGATCCCCCATTTGGAGAGAAAGATCCTTCGGCCGTTGTTTTTCCGGATCCTGGAAGTGGTCTTTGATCCAAAATGGTATACCAGGCTTGATCCC
>JAHEEC010000260.1 GCA_024640885.1 Bacteroidota bacterium
AATGAGGGCGTCTGCAGCTGGTACGACCTGGCCATGGAAGTGTGCCGGCTGATCAACTGCAAGGGTTACATCGTTCCCGTGGAAACCCATGAATATCCTTTACCTGCCAGGCGACCTGTGTATACGGTAATGAACAAATCAAAGATCAAGGAGATCTACGGAGTGGATGTTCCCTACTGGAGGGACAGTCTTGAAAAGTGTATCAAAAACCTGCTTTAAAGTAAAACCGATGAACAACGAGAATATGCTTTCGACAGTGAGAGAGAAGGCGCAAGCCTGGATTGACGGTCCCATCGATGAAACCTCCAGGAAGGCCATTCGGCGAATGATGGCTGAGAATGAGGCTGAACTGGTCGAAAGTTTTTATAAGGACCTGGAATTCGGCACCGGCGGACTCCGGGGCATCATGGGGGTCGGAACCAACCGGATGAATATCTATACGGTGGGAATGGCCACACAGGGATTGTGCAATTACCTTTTAAAACAATTCAAGGGAAAGTCCCGCATCAGTGTGGCCGTGGCACATGACTGCCGCAACAACAGCCCCCTCTTTGCCGAGATCACCGCACAGATCTGTACGGCCAACGGAATTAAAGCATACCTGTTTGAGGGACTGAGGCCCACTCCAGAACTCAGTTTCGCAATCAGGCACCTGGGTTGCCAGAGCGGCGTGGTGGTAACCGCTTCCCATAATCCCAAGGAGTACAACGGGTATAAAGTCTACTGGGAAGACGGTGGGCAGATCATCCAGCCCCATGATGAAAATATCATACGGGAAGTTCAACGGATCAGGTCCATCGGTGAGATTAAATTTGACGGCGATAAAAACGAGATCATTAAACTGGGTGAAGAGATGGATGCCCTCTACATTGAGGAAGTGGCCAAACAATCCCTGAATCCCGAGCTGATCAAGGCTCACTCGGATGTGAAGATCGTCTACACACCCATCCACGGCACCGGCGTAAAACTTGTTCCACGGGCTTTAAAAAGGATGGGATTCAAAAACATTTACCACGTGCCTGAGCAGGATGTGGTGGATGGCAACTTCCCCACCGTGGTTTCTCCGAATCCCGAAGAGTCCGCTGCACTGGACCTGGCCCTCAAAAAAGCCGATGAGGTGGGAGCAGACCTTGTGATGGCCACCGACCCGGATGCCGACCGGGTGGGAATTGCCATCAGGGATGACCATGGAAAACTAATATTGATCAATGGAAACCAGACCGCCTCCATGCTCACCTATTACCTGCTTTCCCAGTGGTCGGAAAGGGGAAAGCTGACCGGCAGGGAATACATCGTCAAGACGGTGGTTACCACCGAGTTGATCGCAGAAATGGCCAGGCACTACCGGGTGGAGTATGACGACGTGCTGACCGGGTTCAAATTCATCGCCGATGTGATCAGAAGGAACGAAGGCAAGAAGACCTTTATAGGCGGAGGGGAAGAGAGCTATGGATTCATGATCGGTGATTTTGTGAGGGATAAGGATGCCATCTCATCCTGCTGCATCATCGCCGAGCTTGCCGCATGGGCAAGGAGCCAGGGAAAAAGCATGTATGATGTGCTGATGGATATCCACATGAAATTCTCCTTCTACCTTGAATCTCTGATCAATGTGGTCAGGAAAGGCAAATCAGGGGCGGAGGAGATCCAGCAAATGATGGCCGGCTTCAGGAAAAATCCACCTGCAATCCTCAATAATTCAAGGGTTTTGATGATCCACGATTACCAGGAGCAGGTGACCACCGATAGGATCTCCGGCAAACGGACCGGGATCACACTGCCCAGGTCCAATGTGTTGCAGTTCCTCCTGGAAGACGGAAGCAAGATCTCAGTCCGCCCTTCCGGTACAGAACCAAAGATCAAGTTCTACTTCAGCGTACATGATAAACTCGAAAAACGGGAGGATTATGAAAGGGTGCATTCACTTCTTGAAGAGCGCATCCTGAACCTCAAGAAGGAACTTGGTCTGGTTTAGAAGTTCACAGGTTTGACTCTCCTCGCAGCAAGCTGGGAGGAACCTATTGCTCGACGAAGTCAATCATCGGTTAATAAATTATTTTTATTTGCTCGCTCACCCTGAAGTGGAACTTGGGGTAATGGCTCGCGTAATTCAATCTGGGGGATCCGTTGGATCGGTGGTGACTTCAAATTCCGTACTACCGAGACAAACCTCCCCGGTCTGCGTGATCCCTTCCACAAAGACTCTGTAGCGGGATAGATCATCGGAGGTAAAAAACGATACCGTTGCCCTCCCCTTCTCTGTCCGGATATCAGGGTTCCAGTAGAGCGTGATCCGGTGGTCAGGTTTTTCGGAATCGATATTTT
>JAHEEC010000126.1 GCA_024640885.1 Bacteroidota bacterium
GGTATGGATCCTTCTGTCCCACGTAGGCTGCCAGGTTGTCGGCCCCGTTGACCACACTGTTCCTGTAGACACTTTTGATGTGATCCTGCACCGTTGCCGTTCCACCGGGCAGGGAGGTGTAGTAGAGCAGGATCTCCTGGTTTGTGGCTTCAAAGGGATAGGAGAAGTTCCACTGCATCATGTGACACTCCTGGTAGTGGCTGTCAAAATAGTCCCTGAACTTTGCATCGCCGGTCTCCCCGAAAAGGTAACAGGCACTCTTCAGCCTGGCCATGGCCCTTCCGTAGTCATCCACCTCCTGCCTTCCGGCGCCCAGTCCCTGGGAACCATAGGCCGGATCATTGTTGTCAAAGAGAGAATCGGGATAGGTTTCTGCCCACTTCCACGCCAGCAGGGCCCTGGCGAGCAGGGTATCCGCATAGTCAGGCAACCCTGCTGTCCGGTAAACCCTTGAACCAATGGCGAATGCAGCAGCAGCGTTGAGTGTGGCAGAGGTATTGGGGGGGCCCCAGTAACTGGGTCCGGTGGCCGCCGACGGGGGGCTGGCATGTGACTCCCCCACGATGCTGATCACACTCCCGCCGGGTTGCTGCAGCCGAAGCAGGTGGTCCATTCCCCAAATGGCCTCATCCAGGATGTCGGGCCTCCCGTTGCCCGACTCGGGAATATTGTAATCGTCTCCCCAGGCATCTGGTTTTTCCAGGTAGGCCTTCATCAGCTCCACCACATAATTGGCGGTCCAGCTGGTATACTTGTTCAAATCTCCGGCATCATACCATCCACCGCTCACATCCCTCTCCGTTTCCGGGTTGGATTGATCAAAAAAGGAACGGCTGTTATTGTCCTGAAGGTCACCCATATGGCTGGCCTCATCCGCCCAACCGGCACCCGCATGGACCGCCTCCTTCCTGAACCCCGAGCGCTGGTAAAAAAAGGTCCGCATGGCCTGTCGCAACACCTCGTTGTAGATGTTGGGGGAGATTGCGAAATCGTGGGACCTGACCAACCTTTCCTCGTCAAGGATGTAATAGGTCCCTGGAATCTCAAGACCGGTGAAATCGAAGTGCCAGGCCCTGTCACCCGACGATGCATCGGTGGCGCCACCGCCCCAGGCCTCCTGCTCGGCCCGGAATACCTTCTCCCCGGTGGCGGCATTCACAACCGCATACCAGGTACCCGGTACAAATGACTCTGTGGCATCATAACCCACCTGGGGCTCCCGGATGACCGCGATCTTCCGGGAGCCGGGAAGGTAACCGAACTGATCCGCCACAATATGGCTGGTAACCTCCTGGGCCCAGATCCCAATTCCAATGAAAAGGCCAGGCAGGATAAGCTTTATTCTGTACATTTAATTTCTCCTTTAATTGTATGGGTTACCCGCCACTCCTCTTAAGCCTCTCCAGGGATATACAAGCTTCATGATTTGGTTGGTTTGAACCGGATTTTGTGATGGATTAATATAGGCATTCGCCCTGAATTATTCCAGATAAAGATAAGATTTCAGGCAATTAATAAAAAATGCAACGGATTGCAGGGAGAATCACTTTGAGGATTAAAAAAAATTCCTATATTGCCTGTCATCATTCATAAGAACTAACTAATTATTCACTAAAAGCAAATTCATTATGAGGCAAAGACTACTACTTGCAATGCTGTTTGTATCCGGCGGAATTCTTATGGCCCAGGATACGATCAGGTCGCTCGTGATTTCGGAAGTGAGGTACGACCGTGCCGACATGGCTTATATTGAGCTGACCAACCTTGGTGCAGCGCCGGTCAACCTTGCGGAATTCGAATTATCGAGCCACAGTCCCTGGGACCAGTTTCCCGATGGACGGTTATGGCCCACAGAGCCCCACCATGTGAACAACCGCTGGCTGATGCTCCCTGACCAGGTGCTGCAGCCGGGTGAATCATGGGTGGCTGCCACCTTCCACGACTGGACGGAGGAGGAATATGCCGCGGATGTGGCCAAGCTGGGATGGTCCGAGAAGGAGTCCCACAGGACCAAGCCAGAATTTTACAAACTGGCTGACCTCCAGATCCACAGGCCCGAATCCCCCACCAATGATTCCTGGGACAGCATCTCTGAACACAGTGCACTGCTTGAAAGCTGGGCTGGAAGGGATGTCATCTACCTGAGGCACTATCCCCCGGGAGCCGACTCTTGCGTCGTTGACCAGGTGGGAGGTACCTTCACAGATGCCAACGGGACCAACCGTGACAACGGACGGCACGATGTGGCCGGTGTGTCACAGGCTTCTAACAATTCCGTTCTTATTCGCAGGTTTGATGTGAAGCAAGGAAACCTGACCTGGGTAACTGGAAATGACCTGTCCGAATCTGAATGGATCCCCATCCCCATCCTGAGAGAAGGCGGTGACAAATATGAGCCATGGAAGGCTGTATTCTGGACCGTCGGGAACCATGGGGACTTCAAACTGGATGAGACCACGCTGACCTCCTCCACCATCGACATCGACTGGACCAATCATGTGCTTACGGTACCCTGGGGGGTCCGGAACGATGACTCCATCATGTACCAGTTCGACAGGAGCCCCGGTATTGCCTGGCACTACCAGTACAACAACGGGGAAGGGTCCAGCGAGGATTCCGCCCACGTTGCAGTGCGCACAGGGGATTCCCTGACCATTTATGCCACAGGTGTAACCCTGGATATGATCAAATGGCACATCGAAGCGGCTCCTCCCACAGCGGATGCCAACTGGGTCATGCCTTTGAGAATGAGGAGCGTAAATTCCAACGAATTTCCTGAAAACGGGGCGGTTTACGAAGTGAGCCACATGATGAAGGCCGGTGTGAAGGATACCATCAGTGAAGTCTTCTTTGGCACCAGGGTCGACTCCCTCTTTAAATACCTGGAGAAGGCTCCCAAAGCCAGCTGGGAAATTGTATGGGTGGATGGTAACGTTCGGACAGACCTTATGCATGGGGACCTTTTGCGGGTCACCGCTGAAGACGCTTCCGTGAAAGATTATTTCATCAAGGTCTGGGAATACAGGAATGATGACAATGCATACCTGTCGTCCATCACATGGCCCGATATCCCGGAAGATTACAAGGGATTATTCGGCTGGGTCGGTGATACCATACCAGGATTCAACAGGGCATTGTACAGTTACAAGATCACTGTTCCCTGGGATGTGGATGGCGTTCCGGCACTGGTTGCCAAGAATGAGGATGACAACGCCACTCATGTGGTTCACCGGGCCAACAACCTTTTCGGAGGACCGGCTGACCGCACGGTTACCGTTGTTTCCACTGCGGAGGATGATTCCACGGTTTACACCTACTCCATCTTGCTGGAGAAGGAGAAATCCCTGGTTGACGTCCAGCCCTGGGCAGGTGAACCCTTCATTTCACAATTTACCTGGAAAACAGAATTCAACCATACACTGGTTGAGATCGTGAATCCCGGGAATCAACTCCTGGATATCAGCAACTATATGTTCTTCTGCGGATATGAAAATGATCCGGTCAATGCCATCGTGGGATGGGATGAGTGGGCCAACAGGTATGCCAAGTACATCCCCGGATTCAAATGGCAGAGTGAAGCAGAATGGACTGTTCAAAGGCACATTGCGGTACAGGATGTCAACACCAATACAAACGTCTACCCGGGTGATGTGTTCGTGATGTCCGAGGTGAACCTTGACTCCACCGGTTTTGAAAACTATGTCTTCCGCAACCAGATCGACGTGGATTTCAGGCACAACCCATGGGGTGAGGAATATACCGGAAACACCGCGGTTTACCAGTGGAACGGCATGAACTTCTACATGTGGAAGATCCTGAACGACTCCATTCAACTGGGTCTGAAACCGGCCACGGATCCCAATGACTTCCTGCTGATCGAAACCTTCGGTTCCGGCGACGGAAGTGCTTTTGCTCCCATTGGTGTTCCCACAGGCCAGGTCAGCAGTTACACGAGAAAGCCTGAGGTCTATCATGGTGAACCACTCGCAGGGGCCTCTTTCGGTTCTGATGCGGATTCAAGCCAGTGGATCCTGGTCAATGAAGCAACCCTTCAGGCCCGGGGATTCGGATGGCCACAATGGAGGACACTCGTTCCTGACGGAACCGGTGCACACTTCATGAATGACGTGACCATCTACAGATCCACGGTTTCATCGCTGGTTTACAAAGTGAGCTCAGGATTCTCAATGGATGAGGAGATCAGGGGTGTGGTTACAGGAACTACAGTGGAAGAGTTGTTCGGCAACCTCCTCCTGAGCGATGCCGGTCAGGCCCTTAAGGTGGTCGCAGTTGCGGATGGCCTGGTGCTGGATTCAGCTGCTGCAGTTGTGAACGGGGATACGCTGGTGGTTCTCTCCGCGGACTCAGTGAATATTTCCAAGTATGTCCTGGAAGTCACCGACATGGGACTGAACCATGATGCCGTGCTTACTTCAAGTACCTATACCATCACTGTGGATGGGGCTACCGGAACCGTGACGGGATTTGCGTACGGAACTACTCTTAGGGCAGTTGCTCAGGGAGTTGTGGTTCCTGCCGGAGCCACCATGACCATCGTGGATGACAAAGATGGCTATGTGCCCTTCGTGCGGTATAATTTCGATACCGTGCAGGTGGATGTGAAGGTCAGTGACAAGATCTTCTTCGAGGTAATCGCTGAGGACGGATCCACCAAGATCCTTTACCAGCTAAAGCCCACTGCCTCCGAATCGGATGCATTTGTGACCTCCGACGTATTTGAGGTGGATCAGACCGGTCTTTTGATCAAACTGGTTCCACAGGGCATCACTGTAAAAGGATTCCTCAAAAACCTCGTGCCCTCTCCGGGAGCAACCTGGCAGCTTTATGACAAGCTGGGGTACGAAAGGAACTCAGGAGCCATTTACATGGATGACCGCCTGGTGGTTACTGCACAAGACGGAGTCACCACGAAGGTCTACTACATTTCCATGCTGGATCAGGTGGCCAATTACCTTGCCTTTGTGATCTCCGATGTCTACCTCGTAGACCAGGATGCCCTCTCCATTTCAGGTGTACTGGGCACCCATTCGGTGGTTGATTTCAGGGGCAATGTAACTCCTTCCGCTGGTGCCACATTGGAGGTACAGGATGCTGGAGGCGGCGCCAAAGGTGACGCGGATATGATGATCGACGACGACATGTTGCAGGTAACTGCCGGCAACGGTGTCAACGTGGTCACCTACACGATCGCCCTGGATCACACAGCCATTAAGGACATGGACGATGCAAGCATCAACATCTATCCGAACCCGACATCCGGAGAGTTGAATATCGCCGGTGCTGAGATCGGAAGCAGGATCCGTGTGTACAATGCCATTGGTGTGAGGATCCGTGACGTGGTTACCTACAGTGGAACCGAAAGGATCTCCCTGGAGGATCAGCCGGGCGGCATGTATTTTGTCACAATCAGTGAAAGGGATGAAATTGTGGGACACTTCAAAGTAGTTCTGCATTAATCCTGATATCAATTAAAAGAATAAGAGCCTGCCTGTGCAGGCTCTTATTTTTTTTAACAGGCACTCCATCATGGGATTAAAGCACCTGAATCGATCCGGCCTCCTTATCCTGGCGATCCTAATCCAGCACTCCTTCAACCTGCTGGCACAGGAAGATTTTTTCCTGGATGACTGGAGGCAGAGGGTTGCTGAGGTTCCTGATTATATTGACTGGAAAAGATTCCCCGGACAAGAAGGGCGATTGATCCAGGTCCATGCAGACCTGCCTTCCGGGAGGATCAGTCCCAACCTTTTTGGCTACTGTCTCAATAGTTTCTATGGACCATACTCCACGGTTCCGTCACTGACCCGCCACATCAGGAACCTGGAGGGTGGGATCTACCGCATTCCTGCTGGGAGCGGCTCCAATTATTATTTCTGGGACCGGTCACAGGAAGACGGGCTCCCCGCCGATGCGGATCTATCCAGATTCAGGGCCGGCCTGGGGGACCCTGCCTACATGTCCCTGGATAATTTTTACTGCCTGGTCTACGACACCCTCCAGGCTCAATCGGTCAATGTGGTCAATTACTCCTATGCCCGTTACGGAACATCGGCGGATCCGGTGGCCGCAGCGGCAGGATATGCTGCTGACTGGGTCAGGTACGACAGCGGCAGGACCCGGTACTGGGAGGTGGGTAATGAAAATTACGGCTCATGGGAAGAAGGCTACCAGATCGACCTGGCAAAGAACCAGGATGGTCAGCCGGAGATCCAGACCGGCAGGCTCTACGGACAGCACTTCAGGGTCTTTGCCGATTCAATGCGCAGGGCAGCGTCGGAGATCGGTTCTGAGATCCGGATCGGAGCGGTGGGTTACTGGGGAACCCTCTGGCCGGGGAGCCGGTCCCAATGGAACAGGGAAATGATCCCGGAGTGCGGGGCCGTGTGTGATTTTATATCGATCCACCAGTACTTTTCGGGAGGGGGAACCTCCGAAATCCTGCAGAGTGCTGCCACCATGAATGAAGGCCCCCTTCAGATCTACCAGTGGTTTGACCAGTACTCCATTCCTAGGGTGCCCATCGCCCTGACCGAATGGAACCTTAAAAAGGAGATCAGTACGCCGGATTGCCTCAATGGAATGCATGCAGTGCTGGGCATCGGGAACCTGGCCCGGTCAGGCATTTCCATGGCGAGCCGGTGGAACCTGGTCTGGAGTTATAACGACGGAGTGACGCACGGCCACATCTCCGCCGACACAGACTATCAGACCGAAGGGAACCGGCCCTGGGGTCCACGGGCGGTCTTTTACTACCTTTACTACGCCCGGCGGTGTATGGGGGATCAAATGCTTTTTCAGGCCGAATCGGAAAATGGTCCCGTGGAATCCTTTGCCACTTCATTCTCCTCGGGGCACACAGGGATCATCCTGGTCAACAAAGGGGATTCGACCGAATATGTGACGGCAAGCATCGCCGGATTTGAACCGGGAGAGAGGTATTACTGGTATGAACTGAGGGGTGAGAATGACAACCCCCTTTCGGAAAAGGTGCTGGTGAACGGGATTACCAGCGGACCTGAATTCAGGGTGGGCGGCCCCGAAAATTATGAGGGGATCCCTGCCCGTTCGGGCCTGGTCACCGAGGGCATCGCCCTGGAGCTGCGCCCCCATGCCACGGCATATGTGCTTGTGGATGGCAAGCGGTCATTCACAACCGGGAAGAATGTGATTTTCCGGATCTATGGCCGGGATCTTCAGGGAGAGGTCTCCCCTATTGACGGAGCAACCCTGTTGCTTGGAAGCCAGGCTGCCTTTACCGATACATCGGGAATGGCACATCTTGACTCACACGAAGGATCCCATTTTCTTTCCATCCTCAAAACGGGGTTCAACCCTGCAACCCTGCAATTTGACCTGATGAACGATACGGTCATTGCCGGTACGCTTCAAATGATCAGTTATGACCTCCAGATCCAGGTCATTGACGCTCAAACTTCCGGTCCCATTGAAGGGTGCTCGGTACAAATGGAACAGGTGCAGGCGGTGACCAACAGCCAGGGGATGGCTCTCTTCCAGGGCGCTCCTGCCATCTTTTCCCTGAACCTTGAAAGCGAGCATTACAACCCTTTGGAAGCAACTGGACTGTTGATCGACAGGGATACCACGCTGGTCTTCAGAATGGAAAAGAGGACCTACCCTGTTTCCGTTCACCTCTTCGATCTCTATTCAGGAGTGGGCATCCCCGGTGCAAGGGTGATCTTGAAAACCGATACCAGCTACACGGACCAGGCCGGTACCGTATGGCTGGCACTTGCCCCGGGCACCTGCTCCTTTACTATGGAGGCCAGGGACTATTACCGGCTTACGGGCAATGTAAGTATCAGTTCCGACTCAATCCTTCAATTCGGGATGGAACCCTCTGCTGCAGATGTGAAGTTCAGGCTCCTGAAAGGAACCACCCCGGTCAATCTTGCGACAATCACCCTCAATGATACTTCCCTGGTAACCAATTCACTTGGGATGGCAACCTTTTCAAGCATACCGGTGTCTGTTTATTATGAATAC
>JAHEEC010000261.1 GCA_024640885.1 Bacteroidota bacterium
GCATGGCCTGTTCAGGCTCAGATTCAGCACCATCCACATCAGTATAAGCCGCGCAATTGATAATGTAGTCGGCCGGATGGGAGGCCAGGTGCGCTTCAAGCACATCTTCCTTGGAGACATCTAGCTCTTCAATATCTGTGAATGAATAGATCTGTTTGAAGCTGTTACGGATCTTTTTGATCTCGCGCCCAAGTTGTCCATTGGCTCCGGTCACTAGTACATGGCTCATTACTAATAATTTAATAGGTTCTTCAGGTGGGGCAACTGTTTATCTTTTTCAGAGATCACAGCCTCCTTCATCTCAATTCTCCAGTCGATCCCCAGATCCGGATCATCGAAACGGATCCCTGATTCGGATTCAGGATGGTAGTAATCGCTGCACTTATAAAAAAGGGTGGCATGGGGAGAAATCACAGAGAATCCATGGGCGAATCCGGGTGGGATCAACAACTGAATGTGGTTCTCAGCTGTGATTTCCAGTCCAAACCATTTCCCAAAGGTATGGGATCCCGGGCGAATATCCACGGCCACATCGAAAATGGCGCCCTCGGTAACCCGGATCAGCTTGGCCTGGACATGGGGCTCCTTTTGATAATGCAACCCGCGGATGACCCCATGGATTGAGCGTGACTGGTTGTCCTGGACAAATTCATATTGAATACCATTCTCCTTTAGCCTTGCACTGTGGTAACTTTCCATAAAGTATCCCCTCGCGTCCTTAAATACAGCCGGCTCCAGGATGAGGAGTCCTTCAATGCCTGTCTCCCTGATCTTCATACCTTCCTTTAAATGTCTGAGATGATTTGTCTTTCGTTGGCAATGTCAAGTAAATATTCCCCGTAGGCGCTCTTTTTCAATTGGCCGGCAAGCGATAACAGCTGGTCCCTGCCAATGAAACCCATCTTAAATGCGATCTCTTCGATGCAGGCGATTTTCAATCCCTGCCGCTGTTCAATGGTATGGATGTAGTTGGATGCCTGTAGCAGGCTTTCGTGGGTGCCCGTATCAAGCCATGCCATTCCCCTGCCCATGATCTTCACGGTCAGCCTTTCCTCTTCAAGGTACAACCTGTTGAGGTCCGTAATCTCCAGTTCACCCCTTTTCGAGGGTTTCAGGGATTTTGCTTTTTCAATGACCCCGTTGTCATAGAAATAGAGTCCCGTCACGGCGTAATTGGATTTTGGTTTGTGCGGTTTCTCCTCCAGGCTTAAAACCCGTCCATTGTCATCAAAATCAACCACGCCATACCTTTCAGGATCGGTCACATAGTAGCCGAAAACAATGGCCCCACTGTCAAGGGCTGCTGCATTCTTTAAAGTACTGGAAAATCCGTGCCCGTAAAAGATATTGTCTCCCAGGATCAGGCACACACTGTCGTTGCCAATGAAATCTTCACCGATGAGGAATGCCTGGGCCAGCCCGTCGGGGGAAGGTTGAATGGCATAACTTAAGGAGAGCCCGAGCTGACTGCCCTCGTCAAGCAGGGTCCTGTAAAGATGGATGTCTTCCGGGGTTGAGATGATCAGGATCTCCCGGATCCCGGAGAGCATCAGCACCGAAAGTGGATAGTAGATCATGGGTTTGTCGTAGACCGGGATGATCTGTTTGGAGATGGACTTGGTGATCGGATAGAGGCGGGTTCCGGCTCCCCCGGCTAAAATGATTCCCTTCATACTATTCTTTTAACAATTTCTCAAAATATGCAATGGTCTTTTGCAATCCTTCATCCAGCCCGATGTGAGGTTCCCAGTCATTGAGGCTGGCTTTTGCCCTGGAAATTATAGGTTTACGCTGTACCGGATCATCCTGGGGAAGGGGCCTGTATACGAGCTTTGAATTGGATCCTACCATTTGGAGGATCTTATTGGCAAGCTCCAGGATCGTAAATTCCCGTGGGTTCCCAAGGTTAATGGGGCCCGTTATCTCATCCCCGGTTTGCATCATGCGGACCAACCCTTCCAGCAGGTCATCCACGTATTGAAAACTCCGGGTCTGGGAACCGTCCCCATAAATGGTGATTTCCTCGTTCCTCAGGGCCTGTACAATGAAATTTGAGACCACGCGACCGTCATTGGGATGCATTCTCGGTCCATAGGTATTGAAGATCCTTACAATCTTGATCCGCACTCCGTTTTGCTGGTGGTAATCCATGAAGAGGGTTTCGGCGCACCTTTTGCCCTCATCATAACATGATCGCGAACCGATCGGGTTTACATTGCCCCAGTAGGATTCGGGCTGGGGATGGATGGTTGGGTCGCCGTACACCTCACTGGTGGAGGCCTGAAGCACCTTGGCTTTGATCCTTTTG
>JAHEEC010000262.1 GCA_024640885.1 Bacteroidota bacterium
TAATCCCCCATCAGGAGCAAGTCCTTTGATGAGGGCATCTTTCAACCCAAACTTAAGATCCTTGTTATTGGTACTGTAGTAGTGCATCTTATAGGATTCGGCAACCTACCTCGCTAATTTTTGAGACATAGATACTTGATTCGATCCCCTTCTGTACAAAATGAGCCTTCATGACCCTTCCGACACCGGTGGCCATTTCTTCTCCACGGCACAGGCTGAATACGGACGGCCCCGATCCGGAAAGGCCGGTCCCCAGGGACCCAGCTTCCAAGGCAGAATTTCTTAGCAACTCAAAATCGGGAAGTTGATTGATCCTGTAGGGTTCAGCAAAGACATCTTTGACGGAGCGGCTGATGAGGGGGTAATCACCGGTGGTCAGTCCGGCCACCAGGCCTGCCAGGTTCCCGCATTGTTCCAGGGCAGTTTTGAGCGGAACCTCCGTGGGGATCAACTTCCGGCTGTCCAGGGTCCTGATCTCCAGGTGGGGATGGATCACCGCGCACCAGAGGTCTGACGGGTAGGGAATGTGCTTGATATCCAGGGGTTCATAACCACGGATCAAAGTAATTCCACCCAGGAGGGCAGGGGCAATATTATCCGCATGGGTGGAGCCGCTGGCCACCTTCTCTCCCTCCATTGCGAAGGGCACTAGGGCTGATGTTTCAAAGGGGTTCCCCAGGAGTTCATTGATGCCCATGACCGCTGCCACACAGCTGGCTGCGCTGGAGCCGACCCCGCTTCCGGGCTTGATCTTCCTGAGGAAGACCAGGTCGAACCCATCATGGCACTTCAATTCATTGAGAAGGGCCGAAGCGGCCACCGCAGCCACGTTTTTGGCAGGATCCAGGGGCAGGTTGCATCCCGATTCATCCTTCAGTACGAGCCGTCCAGTATCATTCCGCCTGATAAGGATCTCATCTCCCGGTTGTTCCAGTGCGAATCCCATGAGGTCAAATCCTGGTCCCACGTTGGAGACCGTTGCCGGACCGAATATGGTGACTTCTGTTTTTCCCATTATATGGTTTGCAGCATTTGGAATGCCTCTTCGTTAATTTCACGGAGCGACCGGATCTTCAAATCCGCCGCCCCGAATCTTTCCTGGTGGTACTCTTCCTTATCGGGCATGGCCACCACCTTCATCCGGGCCGCCTTTGCCGCGATCACCCCGAAAAATGAATCTTCGATGGCAAGGCAAAATACCGGATCGACACCTAGCAGCTCCGCGGTCCTGAGGTAAACCTCAGGATGGGGTTTGCCCTGCATCTGGCTGGCTGCCGACACCTCCAGGTCAAAATATTTTTTAAGGTCATGCCTGGTCAGGGCCGCATCAATGTGGGTGGTGGTTGAGCAGGTGGCCAGGGCCACGGGGATGCCCTTATCCCTGAAAAACCGGATGGCTTCTTCAGCTCCCTCCATCAGCGGGACAGCCGTCCTCATGGTCTCCACCATGCGCTGGTCATACTGTTTCATCAATTCTGACGGGGAGACCGAATCGAGGTCAAACCGCCTGCCCCAGTGGGCCACCATCTCCTCCGTCCGGAGTCCCCTGGTCTGGACCAGCAATTCGTCTGTGAGTTCAATACCCAGCTCGCGGAAGATTGCCTTTTCGGTTTGCTGCCAGTGATTTTCCGAATCGATCAGCACCCCGTCCATATCAAATATGACTGCCTTAATCTTATTCACTTCATTCTTGTTATTCTATACATTGGCCACCCTGATCACGTCAGCAAAAACACCGGCTGCGGTCACCTCGGCTCCTGCCCCGTACCCCTTGACAATCAGCGGCAGTTCCAGGTATCGTTCAGTGGTGATCAAAATAATATTATTGCTGGCTTCAAGGGGGAATGCCGGGTGCGATGAATCCACTTCCACGAGCCCCATCCTGCCTTTGCCCCCGTCCAGGGTGGCCAGGTAGCGCCATTTCAGTCCCTTTTCAACCATCTTTTTCCTTTTCACCTCAAACTCCGCATCCAGTTTCTCGACCTTTTTCCAGAATTCATCCTCGGAACCCTCAAACAGATCATCCGGCATAAAAGGCATTACCTCAATATCCTCCGCCTCCATGATATAGCCCGACTCCCTTGCCAGGATCAGGAGCTTCCTTTTGACATCGGTACCGCTCAGGTCAAGCCTTGGATCGGGTTCCGAGTACCCCTCCTCCTTGGCCATCAGGATCGCCTTGCTCAGGGGTACCTCTTCGCTCATGGTATTAAAAATGAAATTCAGGGTTCCCGATACCACCGCCTCCAGTTTCAGGATCCGGTCACCGCTCTTGATCAGGTCGTTGATGGTGCTGATCACCG
>JAHEEC010000050.1 GCA_024640885.1 Bacteroidota bacterium
GTCTGTTCGAGAATGGCCAGGTCATCCTCCGTAAGAAAACCCAGCTTTTCCAGGTTAGAAATTGGATTCACTAGTACCATTACCGGCCTGTTGAATTTCCGTTCTTTCCCCACGAAAGCCGAGAACAGGTCATTGAAGGCAGAAAAGATCACTTTGAGCAGGGGGATCCGGCCCACAAGGCGCCTGAACATGAGTTTAAATGGTCTGGCAATAATGGTCTGTCCCACCAGTCCGATCAGCACCAGCAAAAAGACGATGATCAAAAGACCCAATCCCGGTATATAAATATCCAGGAGGTCTTTCAGGGTATCCTTTAACAGGTTATCGACAAATGTAAATACCAGGTAGATGATGTATCCCGTGATCCCGATGGGAGCAATATAGAGGATACCCTGCAGGAATAAATTTACCAGTTTTTTCATTTTCGTGGATTTAGTAACTGACACACAAAACTCCCGGCTTTAATGCCATTGAGTTCCCAGAATGATTCTTGTGGATTAAAGTTACGGATAATCAAGGAAAAGCAAACCTTCCCATGCCTGTTTCAGGGATCAGATCCTCACCCCCATCACGCTCACATCATCGATCTGTTCAAACTCACCCCGCCATGTCTCAAAGGTCTCTTCGATTATTTTTCCCTGTTTATCCATGGACTCCTGTTGCATCGAGAGAAGCAGCTTTTTAAAATTGAGGGATTTGAATTTCTTGCGGTTCTCTCCCCCGTACTGGTCCACAAAACCATCTGAGAAAATATAGATCGTGTCGTGTTCCTGCAGTTTAATCACATGGGTGGAGAAATCTGTTTCTTCCCAGTGTATCCCGATGGGTTGTTTATCCCCTTTCAACTCCAGCAACAGGTGCTTCTCATCCTCCATTGCCAGATAAGGGTTAACCGGTTGTCCGTTTATCCTGTGCTTGTTTCGAACCAGGTAAAGCGGATTGTTGGCACCTGAAAAATAGAGCTTCTTTGTTTTTTTGTCCACTACAGCGATAACCATATCCATGCCGTCTTTCTGTTCTTCCACGTTTCCTTCCTGGACAAGCAGATCTTTGATCTTTTTTCTTAACCGCTCGAGGATCGCTGACGGTTCATTGTAACAGTTATTTCCAATGAGGTCATTGAGAAGGGTGATCCCGAGCATGCTCATGAATGCTCCCGGAACCCCGTGCCCGGTACAATCGGCCCCTACGAGGACCAAATGATCCTTTACTTCCCTGACCCAGTAGAAGTCACCGCTTACGATATCCTTCGGTCTGAAAAAGATGAAATGCTCGGGCATCAGATCATCCATCAAAGCGGGGGACGGGAGAAGGGCCGACTGGATGCGCTGGGCATAGCTGATGCTGTCGGTGATCATCTCCTTTTGTGAGAAAACCATATCGTGCTGATGCTGGATCTGGTCGCGCTGCTCCTGGATCCTGTTGCGCTGGGATTCAATTTCATCCTTCTGGGCATTGATCTTTTCATTGGTTCTGCGGATAAACCTCATCCTGTTGTAGAATCCGACAGCCAACAATAGAATTAAAAGTCCGAAGACCCCGGTGGCGATTGTAATTGCTTTTTGCCGTTTGACTCTTAACTGCTCAATGACCGACTCCCTTTCCAGGATCTCTATTTCACCCTGTTTCTTTTCCAGCTGGTAGGAGAACATCAGATTCTTGGCTTTGTCGTCTGCCTCTTTCTGGTACAGTAAATTATCAATGTTGGTTTTGAGAGACAAATATTTAAAAGCATTGGGGTAATCGGAGACCTGGGAATAGGTATATGATATTCCTCCATATGCTTCCGACAACTGCTCATTTAATCCCACTTCCTCTGCCACTGCAATTGCCTGCTGGTAGTAACCAATGGCCCTTCGGGGATTGCCCATTTCCTTGTAGGTGTTGCCCAGGTCCAGCAATATTGAAGCAGTTTCAACCTGGGCATCTTCACCTGTTGCCAATTTCAGGGCGTCCTCGTGGTATTTTATGGCAGTCTGGAAGTCTCTTTTGGCCGTATAGATCCTGCCGATATAGGTGAGCGATGCGGCAATATCCACATTACCTGTAAAATAGGTCAGTGATTTTTCATAGTAAAAGAGGGCCGAATCATAATTTTGCTGCTTGAAATAAATCTCTCCCAGGTTTACGGATCCCACTCCGATCAAAGTTCCATACCCAATTGCCTCACCCAGTTTCATGCCGCGTAAATAATAACTTCGTGCCAGGTCAAGAGATCCGGGAAGCTCAGAATATACAAGGCCGATATTAAGGAGCAAAGTGGCAATCCGGTTTTTATCATCATATTTCTCGGCAATCTTCATGGCCTTGATGAAATATTCAATGGCCTCCGTATTTTTGCCCATAGTCTGCAAAATACCCCCCTGGTTATTGAACATATTTGCAATTCCTTTATCATCCCCCATGGCCTGGTATAGCTCCAGCGCCGGCTCCCAGTTTTTGAAGGCATTTACAAAGTCTCCCTTGAAGTAATAGCCGAGTCCAATGTTTTTATAGGCTGTAGCAAGCCCGGACCTGAAATTGAGTTTTTCCGCAAGATGTTTGGCCTCTGTACCATACACAATGGCATCCTCCATTTCGTGCCTGCTGATAAGATCAGCAATCTTATTGAGCGTGTTGACCTTGACGGTATCTTCACCCAGGTGAACCAGGGTTGCCTTCAGGCTGTCCACAAGGGATTCCTGACCATGGGCTATTGCTCCTGAGGCAATTACAAGAAATATCAGAAATGTCCTGCTCACTTTCACTTAGTCACGTGGTTTAAGGGAACTAATTTTCACTCCTATTCAGATAGGTAACAACTTTCGAATGCAATAGTTCTATTGTGTACCGAAAAAATTGATTGCCAATCTTTTCACCGCGAATTTATGTTTCAATCCTGTCACCGTACAACCGGCCGACCGACCGGTTTATGATCCTGATCGAAGTGTTTCTGGAAAGGAGCCTGGTCATGAAGAAGTAGATAAGCTTATTCCTGGATCCCGGGATCACATAGGGCCTTTTTCCCAGCGCCTGCAGGCATGCTTTTACCACTGTTTCAGGATGCATTACGGAGAGTGATTTCACCTTTCCACGGGGTAAGGAGGAGAGGTAGCCGGGGGTGGAGGTGGCCCCGGTAATGGATGCCAGTAAATCATATCCCTCCCCTTTCAGTTCACAGGCAAGGGATTCGGCCAGGATATGTGTGAAGGCCTTGGTGGCCCCGTATGGTGCCAGCAACCGGGTTCCCCAGGACCCGGCCAGGGAGGAGAGAAGGATGATCCCCTTTTTTTGATGTGGTCTGGCCACATGATGGGTGCAGAATGCGTGGAGCAACCGGATGGGGGTCCGGGTATTCACTTCAATATACCTTTCCAGGTCCGCCGGATCATTCTCCAGGAATTTTTTTACCCTGCTGAAGGCCGCATTGTAGATCAGGAGCCTGCAGGATGTAACTGAGATCAACTCCATCAGGAGCCCCACCGAATGGTCCGATGCCAGGTCCATGTGTACCTTCTTAACCTCCACCCCGAATGCCGACTCCAACCGGTGGGCCAGCGACTCCAGGAGCGCCTCCTGCCTGTCCACCAGGACAAGGCTCATTCCCCTTTCGGCCAGGGCATTGGAAAATGCCTCACCCAATCCTTCCGCTGCCCCGGCCACAAGGCCCCATTCCCCGTACTTTCCTTTTAAATCATTCATCCTGGCTTCCTATGATCCTGTACTGGATTTTACTTCCTGGTATACCTGTCAAAAACCTCCATGACCGGCAACGCATTCCCCTGTTCATTAAAAAACCCCCGGGTGCCACGTGAAACCGCCGGTTCCCACCAGAAGACCCCCACTCCCCTGTGGTCGGGCACTCCCATTACGATGCGGTTCACCTCCTCCAGGAACTCCTTCTGTCCTTCGGGGGATTCATCAAAGGGGGCTTTTTTATCCACATATTCCGCGGGTTTCCAGTTGTAGGCAGCTTCAACCACCATGATATCCTTCTGGTATAACTTGGCTGTATAATACAGGGTTTCCCGGAGGTCCAGCAGGCTTCCGTGCCACCATGGATAATAGGATTGCCCGATGACATCATAATCGATCCCGTAACTGTTAATCTTATCAAAAAAATGTTCTGTAAACGCCCGGTCTCCTCCCTTGTCAATGTGGATCATGATCCTGGGGCATGGATTGTTGCCGCAACTTGCATGCACACCGTTGATCCCGGCCTGCACAAGTTGGGCCAGGTTATCCCAGTTTTCCGGCAATTTTCCATCGGGCCACAGCATGCCGTTGCTGATCTCATTGCCCACCTGCACCATGTCGGGATAAGCGCCCGAATCACGAAATGCGATCATGGTCCTGCAGGTGTATTCAAAAACGGCCTCAACCAGTTCCTGATGGGATTTCCCTTCCCAGGCTGCAGGGATAAATTGCTTGCCCGGATCGGCCCACGTGTCGGAGTAGTGGTAATCCAGAAGGAACCTGAAGCCAAGCTCTTTGGCCTCCCGTGCCAGGGCGATGGTATATTCCAGGTCATTGGGTAACCGCGTGGGAGTATGGAACAACCTCAGCCGGATCCAGTTATACCCATGGTCCCTGAATATCTGGAGGCCCTGCTTCCCCTCTCCTTCATCCTTGAATACAAAGCCATTGTCCTCGGCCTGTTTCAGGAAGGAAAGGTCGGCCCCCACCGCGTAATGCTGGTCTTGTGAGTAACTTACACCCATAGCCAGGCAACAGATCAGGAACAGGGATATTTTCTTTCCAGGCAACTTTATTGATTTTCGCATGGTTCTGACAGGTTTATCTTTGATCATCTCTATGGCACCTCGGGTTTTTCCCGGTCAGATAAAGTACAAAATAATTCTGAATGAATTTTTGGCATAAAAAAACCGCCCCTTCATGGACGGTCCTTTTTATGGTGTACGTGGCAAGGTCGTTTCGGATCCTAGATCCTGGCAGTGCACATCCAATCCTCCGGATCAGAGGTCATGAAAGGTGTGGTCATCCAGGATTCAAGAACCAGTTCCTCCTCCAGAGCCGGGCTTTCAAAGGGGGCCGTCATCCATGATTCCAGGGAAAGGACCTCCTCTGCCATGATGCTTTCAAAGGGAACTTCCATCCAGCTTTCGAGTACCATCTCCTCTTCACAGATCACTTCAACCCGGTCGGTCACGATGATTTTACATACGATGGGGGCATCGGGGGAATTTCTTGTGTTCCTGTTCCCTGACCAGCTGCGAAGATCATGCATCCAACCCTCGATCCGGCTCGCCTCGTTGGAGCGGTAATCGGCGGTGACAAATTTCACTTCCCTTTGCTGCTTGCCGAACACCCCTTCTTTAATGGAAAGGCGTTGTCCGTAAGAAACGGTTGCCAGGGCTACCAGTGCGATGCTTCCAATTAATCTTGCTGTTTTCATGACGCTTGCTTTTTTAGGCTTCAATGTGCCTCCACGGATTTATCATGAACTGTGCCAAACTCTGTATTAGTCTGTTTTTCTGATATTTCGATAAGTGTTTCATATATGTTAAAAGAGCTTAAATGTGACCGCTTGCATCACAGGGGTGTCCGGAAACGTACACCAGGGGACGGTGCTGTAGGGGAATTCCCGGTTGCAGGTGCGTAATTTATCGGGGCATGGGGTGGCATCTCTCAACCCATTGAAATTTTTAATTACTTTGCGTTATGCTTAATAAAATAAAAGATCCCATGAAAAAAATTGCGTTACTCTCATTCGCATGGCTGGCTTCCTTGCTGATCATGCTTCCTGCCATGGGGCAGGATACCAATACACTCACCAAAAAGGAGAAGAAAGAGGGATGGGTCCTGATGTTCAATGGCACTGACTTCAGCGGATGGCGCCAGTGCAATGGAACTGACATGCCAAAAAACTGGGTCATTGAGAACGATGCCATGAAGGTCTTTACCGGCGAAGGCAAAGAACCCGGCTCGGGCGCCAACGGAGATATTCTATTCGGTGAGAAAAAATTTAAGGATTTCGAGTTATCCATTGACTGGAAAGCCAGCAAAATGGCCAATTCAGGGATTTTCTTCAATGTAAGGGAGGTGCCTGGACAACCGATCTATTATGCAGCCCCGGAAATACAGGTACTCGATAACGTGGATGCAACTGACAATAAAGTGGCAAGCCACCTGGCCGGTTCACTCTATGATATGATCGCTGCGGATCCTGCCACGGTGAATCCTGCCGGGCAGTGGAACACCATTGTGGTCCGGGTGAAGGACGGGAAGGTCACCCATACACAGAACGGGGTAAAGGTGGTGGAATATGAATTATGGACCCCCCAGTGGGATGACCTTGTAACCAACAGCAAATTCAAGACGTTCCCCGGTTTTACAGAGGGCATTTCGAAGGAGGGTTATATCGGGCTCCAGGATCACGGCTATACGGTTTGGTTCAGGAACATCAAGATCAGGGAGTTATAGAAAGCCAGGGAGTTATAAATGGGCAAGGGTTTGCCCCCCCGATGCTTTTCGCGGGCGCATTTATTCCACGGTAAAATCACAGGAACCCCTGAGGAGGGTCCCGTCTCCCGTTATTCCCCTCACCACCACCGTAAACTCCCCGGTGAGGTCCGAGGCATAAAACTCAATGCGGTTACCCTCCCCGGTGGCAAGAGCCTGGCGGGTTTCCCAGTAAAGGGTGGTCCTGAGATCAGGGATCCTTTTATCTGGCACACCATGACCATAATCGGGGGTGACCGGCCCCATTGATTCACCATAAGAACTGAAGCTGATAAAGGCGGAACCGGCCGGAAGTCCCACACCTGCCCGGTCCCCTTCCCTGGAAACGATGTGGACAATCCCTCCATAGGTGTTGCTCCCCCTGATATAGACCCTGTTGATAATGTCAATGTGATCAATTCGCAGCGGGGAAACCGGGAGGAGCTTTTCCACATCCAGCAGCGGCACATGGTCCAGCAGGACCAAAGGGGGCAAATTAGAGATGACACCATATGCATCCATCACCTCAATGTAACTCCTGTCCCTGAATTTTATCACATTCACCTGCGGTACAAGTTCGAATAAGAACTCCTCCATATTGGGCAGGGCCACATAATCATCGGTCCGGTACCTGAACTCAGGAGTACCGTAGAATGGTTGCCCGGGGTCTTCTTTGCCCGCCTCTCCGGTTTCAAGGGCCGCCGGTTCAAATGCTTTTACAATCTGGCTCTGCACCATGATCTCCTCCACCAGGTGGGTGCGCTCCCTGAAAAAATCAACACCGGGAAGTGGCGGTGTGGAGAATTCCTGCGAGAATTCATGATCCATGAGGATCTCAATGGCCCCATCCCTTAACACATCAGGGGTGATCAGCGCGTCTGTGCTCCCCGAATGGTGGGGTATGGAAAAATGGATCCTTCCGTCCCTGTCCGTTACGAACCCGAAACAGTCCTGGCCTGACCCCAGCAGTGTCAGGGTCATGCCTGCTGAGGCAACGGGTTTACTCTCCGGTTGGCTTACAACTCTGCCCGAAACCGACAAGCCCCTGGTTTCAGGAGGGTATAATAGATCTTTCACCGTGATCAATCCACCGCTTTCCGGAGGTTGTATGTATCGGGACCCTTCATCAAGGGTCCCCTTTTTCATGACCGAAATGCAATAGCCATCCGGTGAAGCCCCTTTCTTCCCCAGGGTGATGGTGGCTGTCACCTTTTCGCGCTTCCCATAGGAAGGCTTGTCCGAACTGCAAAGGATCCCATCCTCCAGCTCCGTGATCCTTCCCTCCACAACCTGATTCACATAGGGCCCGGATGGAACAAGGGCTCCGATTTTTCCCGGATTAACCACGGTCAGTGGAAGATAATGATATTCCGAAGGGTGAAAATTGCGCATCCACTTTGTATAGGAGCGGAGTTGGTATTGTCCTGATGTGACCGTATCGGGGATGGTCAGGATCCCGCGGGCCCCCATGGGTTCCAACCGGTATTTGCCCTGGGCCACAGGAAGGTTGCGGTTGTTGACCAGCTCCAGGTATACCACCCTGCTCCACCCGCCCTCCTTCAGGAGGGGGTGACTCAGGTTGAAGAGTAAGAAATGAACCCCTTCACCGGAAGCATACAAACTGCGGTCGGTAAACACCTGTAATTTTTCCCTGTAGAGCGGTGAGTGAAGCGTAGTGGAATCATTCGCCCACTGGGCAGCCGAATCTCTGGCTGGAATCTGGAGGACAATGGCCAGCATGATCATATATAATCCGGCGCCTTTCATATCAATTCCAGAAATCAGGTTTAACGTGTGTTCCGCCCCCGGCCCTGCAGTCAAAACAGAGATGATACCCTACTCCGAAGGGTGGTCCAACTCCCATGGGACTAAGGGAAATAAGGTAGAAGGGAGTTCGCATGTAGACAGGCTTTAATTCCGGTGCCATAATGGTATCCAGGGTACAATCCATGGCCGGGAAGTGCAGCTCCCTGATCCCATCCACGAAAATCCGCTTTTCCGAAACCGAGCACAGGTTGAAGAAACCAAGGACCTCTTCATCGGGATCATTCATGTTATAAATGTTCCCGCTGATATGACCGGGCTGGGTTTCATAGATGCCTCCCCCCTCCTGGTTCTGCTTTTCTATCTGCTCCCAGTAATCAATTGCATGATCACTCAGGGAATATTGAAGGGCCAGCAGGCTGTACCTGGTCTGGAGGCGGCTGCTATTTTCAGACACATAATTGAGGGGAAACCTGGTGATGGAATTGCGCTCAAAATAACGGGTGGAGGCCGTAAATATCTGGTTGATCCTGCCCGTAAACCAGCAGGTATAATAGATAAATGGATCGGGCCAGTCATGGAGGGTGCCGTCATAATAGTACTGGATCCGGTTGGCGGCATTATACTCCCAGGTTTCCACCAGTTCCCAGCGAAAATTGCGTGCCTGGTCCGGCTCCCCATCCATATCCAGGTAGAAACGGATGCCTTTCAGGGGCTCGTCCGGATCGACAGTGCCCACCGTCTCAAATTCCCAGTAGAGACTGTCCATGGGAGGACTGGGTAAAGGGAACATTTCGGGTTCCGATTCATACAACTCACCATCCGAGGTCACGATGTGCAATCTGTAGCTTCTCCCCCCGACCAGGTCGCTCCCGGAGATCCAGGAGGTGTACATTCCGGTTTCCTCCTCCTGGAATTCGTTCGTCCCGCCCAGATCGTCGGTTACGGTGACCAGGGCACCGGTTATGGGGATGGTTGCTGTATCATTGAGCGGGGTCGATTTCGAAAGGTAGATGACTTGCAACCCCGGGCGGTCGGTGATGAGCGCCTCCACCACCAGGGACACCTGGTCATCCCTGAAATCGGGGTGATAAGGATCGACGCACCCCGCCAGCAGGAGGGCCATCAGCATCATCAGGCGGAAGGTTTCATTCGCTGGCATAGTTTCCGAATTTGAAGTTCCAGGAGAGACTGACGATGGTGGTACCGAATATGGAGATCCTGTAGCCATTGATCTGACCCTCTTCTGACCTGAAAAAAACAGAATAAGCGTTCTTTCTCCCGGTGAGGTTATAGATATTGACCATCCAGAAGCTGTGAAGGCTCTTTTTCGCCCTCAGGTTGCCTTCCAGGTTGACCGAGAGGTCCACCCTGAAATAATCGGGCAGGCGATAGGCGTTCCGGTCCGAAAAATTAATGATTTCCTGCCCGTTCAGGTAATAACTGGAGACGGGGTAAGTTACCGGGCGGCCTGTATTATAGACCAGGTTCCCGGAGAGGCTCAGCCGCCGGTTCACTCGGTAATTAAGGATCAGGTTCAGGCCATGGGGTTTGTCGTAATTGGACGGGTAAGGATTCCCCCTGTTGATGCGTTCCCATGGATACTGACCGTCCACAATGACCTGGGACCTTGAATAGGCATAGGATAACCATCCATTCAGCTTACCCTTCTCCCTTTCCAGCATCAGTTCAAATCCATAGGCATCCTGTATCCCCTGCAAAATATCGCCTTCAATTTGTGCAGATCCGATGAAATCGGCGCCCTGCCTGTATTCCACCACATCATGGATCCTCTTTATATAGACTTCCGCTGAGGTCGAGAAACCCCCGGCCGGAAAATCTTTATAGAACCCTGCTGAGACCTGGTCCCCATAGGCCGGCCTGATGTGATAATCGCATAATTTCCACTGGTCAGTGGGGGCAATGGCAATGGTGTTGCTCAGCAAAAAGATATATTGCCGGGTCCTGTTGTAGGAGAGCTTTACAGAACTGCTGGGGCCGGTCCTCAGATTCACTGCGAGCCTGAAATCCGGTCCTGAATAGGTCCGGACCGGTTGCCCCGGCTTAAAATTAAGGGTGTCCGTAATATTTCCCGGTTCCTTTTGAGCCCCTGCCGGATAGGTATATACTTCCGACGGTCCAAGGCTTGTGAAAAGTGTATAGCGCAAACCGCCGTATAGTGTAAGGCCCGGCAGTACATCGAATTTATCCCCAAGGTAAAGGGCCCCCTCCGCCCCTTTATCCTGCCCGAGTGAATAAGGCACCCTGACTGATTCGCTGCCGTAAGGCTTTACCTCACCCCTTTGCAGGTCATAATAGATCAATTTACCCCCGAATGTGATCACGTGCCTGCTGGAGGGCACCCAGTTGAAATCCGAGCTGACTTCATAGTGACCGATCCTGTATTGGTGTGAATAGGCAGAAGAGGGGTATTCCTGGTTGACCGTCCCGAAGGAGTACTGGCTGAAGACCCCGGCCATGTCCGATGAAAGGGCAGGTGAGATCCGGCGCCTCCAGGTCACTGATGCGCCGGAGTTCTGGTAATCATAGCTCAACACATCGGAATATTGAAAATTATCGGAACTGTAGTAACCAAAAAGCTTTATGAGGTTCTTCTGGTCGGGTTCCAGGGTGACTCCGGCCGACAGGTCATAAAAAGAGGCCCGGCTCTCCCTCAATGACGGGTCCTCCAGGAATTTCAGGAGCCAGTCGGAATAGGTGGAGCGTGCGCTCAGCACAAAAGAGTGTTTCTCTTTTTTCAGCGGACCTTCAAGGGCTATATGCCCGGTGACCGGACTGATCCCCCCCCTGCCCGTGAACTGATGCTTGTTCCCTTCGCGGGAGGAGATATTGAACACCGATGCGATCCGCCCCCCGTACTCCACTGGAATATTGCTTTTGTAAAGGTTGAATTCCTTGATGATGTCCGGACTGAATGAAGAGAAGAAACCAAATAAATGTGAAGTGTTATATACCGGTATTTTATTGATATAGAACATGTTTTGGTCCGCAGCACTGCCTCTCACATTGACTCCCGATGAACCCTCACCCACAGACTGGATCCCTGGAAGCATCTGTGCCACCTTGAGCACATCCTTTTCCCCCATGACCAGGGGTATCTCCTTGATGGTCTTGATATCGATCTTGGCATGTCCCATCTGGATCCCGGAGACATTCTGGTTCTTCTCCGCCCTGATCACCACCTCATTGATGGGGATGATCTCCTTCTCCATGGCAATATCAAGCCTGCCATCAGAGTAGATGGTGAGGTTGTAGTGCCTCTCCTTCATCCCCATGCTGTTCACCGTCACCTGGTGGCTCCCCGCTGAAAGGACCATCTGGTAGCGTCCGTCCAGGTCCGTGGCCGTCCCTGTCCTGGTTTCCGGGATATAGATGGTAGCCCCGATCAGGGACTCTCCACTCTCCAGATCACGGATCTTCCCGTACAAATTTATCCTGTTTCCCTTGACCACATCGCTGCTTTTCCCGATGACCACCGGTTCTGCGATCTCTGCCTCCTTTCGGCCCCCGAAGTACCTCTCCTCCCTGGTTTCACCCGGGTCATCCACAGTGGATGCCCTTTCCTTGGCGGCTTCATCAGTATGGAGCTCATCTTTCAGATGGACCAGGGGACCCCGGACAATAAACACATTGTTTCCTCTGTCCATATGGCTGGTCAGCCCCAGCGGCCCCAGGTTCTGTTCCAGGACAGATCCCAGCGACAAATCACTTCCATGGGCCGTGATGGTGATCCCTGAGGTCCATTGGGCGCGATAGAAAAATTTCAGGTTTGAAGTTTGTTCCAGGGCTTCCACAAAAGCATCAAAAGGGATCGCCTCATAATCACCGGAAAATTTATGATCAGTCTCCTGGCCCAGGAGTGAAACAGCCCGGAGGGTCACCATGAATATCAGGATCATTCTTTGCATCACTCCTTGCCGGTCAGGTGGTTACAATAATCCATTAACCGTCCCAGGGTCTCATCAGAAGCACTCCTGAAATGGATCTTTTCCCTGCGGAGAAAACTCTTGATCTCTTTCCAGGCGGCCTCATCAAACAGCGCAAGGAATGATGACCTGCCCCCGATGGGATACATCTCCCCAGTCTTATAGAGGTAGATGTCCCTGGAGGGCTTTGAGTATCTATAGGGGGTATTGCTTGTGGAAGAGGACTGGAACAATTTCTTCTCCCAATAGAGGAAACACGCGATATCACCCGTACTCACCACCTGGAAGAACCTGGACCCGGCAGCGGGAAGGGTTATTTTTCGGAACACTTTTCCCTCAACCCCAAACCCATCGATCAGCTCGTTATTCAGCACAAGCTGGTTGGACTGGCCCGAATAGGTGGTGTACTGCAGGATCAACTGTTGTTTATAGATGTCATAATTGAGCGGGATCCCCTTGTAATCCTCACCATTCAGGCTCAGGTTTCCAGGCCTGTATCCTTCAGACTGATAAAAGGGATGCGAAACGCTGGAATAAAGAAGATTGTATTGCCTCCCGTTCAGAAGGTTATAATCGGAACCATAGGAGTTATTATAAGAATTCCGTACCTGGTAAAACTCTCTTTCGGTCTCATCGCTCACCTGGGCCGCAAGTGTCGGCCCCAGAAATATGATCAGGCAACCCAGGAAAAAATGCCGATGAAATAGTCCTGAAAGCAAGATGATAGAGGTTTAGACCCGTGTTAATTATTCAGGGAAGTCCATGACCGGGACCCTGTACTTTAAAGATAACACAAAATTTGATGGGCCCATCAACCCTGCGGGTTCAGCATCCAGAATTGATGCGCACACCTCTTACCAGGAGGGCCTGATCCCCGGTGCATAGGGGAACCTCATCTTTTCATATTCCTCAAGCTCCCCTTCCGGTTGTTCTATATCGGGGGGGAAAGGCCTGCGGGAAAATTGCTGGAAATAGAGAAGGCATGCGTTCCTCCACCACTTTGCCTCTTTTTCCTGGATGGTAAGCAGGGATTGCACCTGGTGGTACCGTTCCTCGTCCACCTGGTCGCCCAGTTCCTGCCACGACTTTTTCATCCATTCAACCGTCCGGATACCCAGGTCATACCTTCTGCATATCTCATCCCACAGTGAGTATCCCGAATTCATGGTGTAATCCCAGGGAAGATGGTGAAACCACAACAGGTACTTTTCCGGGCAGGTTTCCGGATCCCCATATTTTTGTGCTACCCCGGGGGCATACTGACCCAGGGCATCACTCCCCGTGGCGGTCCTGTCAAATCCAATTCCCAGGCTATCTGCCTTGTGGTAATAGACGGAGGTCCAGTCGGGTCTCCCGCCACTTACCCAGGGACCCGGTCCGTAATGATGTCCCCTTCCCATGATGTGGTGCAACCCCAGTGGTGTCATGTAGTTGACCGCTGCCTCCCTGGAGGCCAGCATCATCCCCTGAACCGTCTCGATGACAAAGGGATCATCACCAAATGTAAGCCTGATCCACTCCAGGGAGATCTCCTCCGATGTAAGGGAATGGTTCCAGGCCAGCCTCCCGAATGCAAACCAGTTGGCCTGTCCAAAAAGATGCCCGGTCCAGTTGCGGTCGGTCCCGATGTTGGACACACCAGCCATGGCCGTCTGGCTCCTTCCGTGGACCGATCCATCGATGATGCGGGCCACCGTAGAACCGGAACCGGGAGTGTAGGTGTCCGAATCAAGGCACTCTTTAAAAAGGGGGGCCAGATAGACCAGCTGTGTGGCCTGCCCCAGGTACTCCTGGGTGATCTGCACCTCCAGGGCCAGTGAAGTTTCCGGCATGGCCCCGAACAATGGGTGAAAAGGTTCCCTGGGTTGGAAGTCGATGGGCCCGTTTTTTACCTGGATCAACACGTTTTCCCGGAACAGGCCATCCAGCGGGACAAATTCATTGTTGGCCTGCTTGGCCCTGTCTTCCTCTATTTCCGCACTGTATACAAAAGCGCGCCAGATCACGATGCCCCCGTGGGGGGACACTGCGTCAGCCAGCATGTTTGCCCCATCGGCATGGGTCCGGTTGTAATTCTGCGGGCCGGGCTGTCCCTCGGAATTGGCCTTCACCAGGAATCCTCCGAAGTCAGGAATGGCTTTATAGATCTCATCTGCCTTGTTGCTCCACCATGCCCTGACATCGGCATCCAGCGGATCAGCCGAGGGCAATCCACCCAGTTCCATTGGAGCACTGAACCTGGCTGTGAGGTAAATCCTGATCCCATAAGGCCTGAACACATCGGCCAGTGCGGCCACCTTCTCGATGTAGTCCCCGGAGAGCACCAGTGAATTGGCATTGACATTGGTTACCACGCTCCCATTGATCCCTATGGAGGCGTTGGCCCGGGCATAATCCTTATACCTGGGATCAATATAGTCGGGCAGTTTGTGCCAGTTCCAGAGGGAGAATCCGGCATAACCCCGTTCCACGGTACGGTCCAGGTTATCCCAGTGATTCAGGAGCCGGTGACTGATCTTCGGGGACTCCACCACAGGAAGGCCGGAAAGATTACCGGAAGCCTGCAGCATCCTCAACAGGTGAAAGGTGCCGTAAAGGGCACCCGCCTGTGCATTGGCAGCAACGACCAGGAGTTTTTTCCCTTCGTGAGTCACATGACCCACAAAATACCCCTCGGGACCGATGGCTTCAAGCTGCCTTTTGATCTCCGGGCGGTTAAAAATCTCACAGGTCAGGGGTGTCCCGATCACCAGGCTGGCCTGTCCGGAGAGTTCCCCCTGCAAAACCGGGGTGATCCCTGTCATGCCCGAACCTGCCCGCAGGATCTCCTCCCGGATGGCATCAAAGGTTGCGGACGATCCGGCCACCACCACCTTCCGGAACAGTTTGACCACAGCCTCCTGTTTTTCCGGATCGGAACCATGGGAATAACGGAGCCAGAGCTTATAGCCATCCTCCGCCTGAAGGAGGCTCAACAGGGTGATAAGGCACATTCCTGTGAAAAAAATCCTGCGAATTGTCATCTTGGTAAAGTGTTACAATAAACTGATCCCATTACTCCCCAACCCTTCTTCCCATATAAAAATAGGGATAATTCCCCAGACAGTGACCCGGATCACCACGGGGATACACCCAGGAGCACCACATTTTGAAATCATCTATTTTTTTTAGTAATTGAGTTCTTTTCTGGCATATAACCAGGTGACCGGCTATGGCTTCATAGGTAAGGGCATCCATCAACCACACTTAAAATGCACAATTTCAAAAGATTCACCCAGTTTCACAGGATTATACCGGGATGGTTCTTCCTCATATTACTGGCTGCCGTTTCATGCAGCAACCATGAGGTGACCATCCATTTTCAAAGCGAGAAGGAAGTCTCGGGTCAGAAATTTGCACTGGAGGAGATTACCCCCGGGTTGCCCACGGATTGGGACGGTTATGAGTACGTGGTACTGGAGTTCATGATCTCCACGCCCCAGCGGTTCCAGGTCGGGTTCACCACCGAGACCGGATACAATGAGCTCAGGGTCATGAGCTACACTCCCAAAGGCTGGAACAGGCTTGCCATCCCGTTGAGATTTTACAGGAATCCCCCCGATGCCCGAAGTGACCTGGCCGCAACCTATAACCAGCCCAGATATACGGGATGGATCAACCTGACCGGGAATAGGGGGCCCCTGAGAGGGGTTGACTCCATCGGCATCAGAATGCAGGCTCCCATCGGTAATCCGGTTCTGAAGCTGCGATCCGTTACCCTGGCAAAGGAGGATCCTGGCGATCAATACCTGGGTGAGGACCCGGTGGTGGATGAATTCGGGCAATATAACCTTGGCGACTGGGAAGGAAAGGTTCACTCCCTTGAACAGCTCCGTAAAGAGTGGGCCATGGAGGATGATCAGGCGGAGGGATCGGCCGATTTCGGCTACTCCAGGTTCGGGGGAACCCTGGCTGCCCGCATCGATACTGGCTCCGGCTTCTTCAGAACCGAGAAAATTGACGGCCGCTGGTGGTTTGTGGACCCTGAGGGCTACCTGTTCCTTTCTCATGGGGTAAATTGCGTAAGTCCCGGTGGCGGAGGGAATATCCCGAGGCTGGAAAATCGGAGGAACCTTTACAAGGAGCTACCCCCTGAGGATATGAGCACCGGGTCCGGAAGGTACCGAGCGGCCTCCTTCGGGGCATGGAACCTCTCCCGCCGCTATGGCGGGGAGGCCCGGGAAAGGTCCATCGACAATATCTTCACCAGGATGGACCGGTGGGGACTGAATACCATCGCAAACTGGTCAAACAGAGATGTCTACCACCGGAACAGGAAAGCTTTTACGCTGCAATTGGACGACCTGGGGATCGAAGGCAGCCTGATGGGCCTGGCCGATGTATATGCTCCCGATTTCGAAGAGAAGACCGACCAGGCGGTCAGGGCATCGGTGGAACCCTACCGCGAGAATCCATGGGTGCTTGGCTATTTTACCTACAATGAACCCTCATTCCTGGGACAGGAGTCAAGGCTCTGTGACCTGATCCTTGCCGGGAAGGAGGAGCGACCCATTAAACTGGCGTTGGCGGAACATCTCGCCGGAGGGGACTCCCCGGAGCGGAGGGTGCAGTTCATTCACAACACTTTCCGGATCTTCATTGAAACCGTCGACCGGGCGGTGGAGCGCCACGATCCCAACCACCTCACACTGGGGATCCGTTTTGGTCAGGAGGCGGAAAATGAAATTCTGGAACTGTGTAAAGATGTCTTCGATGTGTTCAGTTTCAACTGTTATGACCTCTATCCCCGGAAGGAGATGATGGATCGGTTCATGGAGGTGACCGGGAAACCCATGCTCATCGGCGAGTTTCACTTCGGGACGGTGGACCGGGGTATGGCCCAGTCGCTCTGGCAGGTTGACACCCAGCAGGAGAGGGGCGTAGCCTACCGCTATTATACCGAACAGGCCTATTCACACCCGGGATTGATCGGTACCTCCTATTTCCAGTGGTGCGACCAGGATCTTACGGGGCGAAGCAATGACGGGGAGAATTACAATTGCGGACTGGTGGATGTGACCGACCGGCCCTACCCGTACATGGCAGCTGCCATTGCGGAGACGGCCCGCAGGCTCTTCGAGGTCCACTCAGGAACCCTTCCCCCTGTGGAGCAGGCACCCGCAAGGGCCCGGGGTCACCACGCCATTCCTGACCTGTGGGAATAGGAGTGGTGAAAACAGCCTGATTTTTAAACGGGTCAGCAGTTATTCTGGATCCTTTCGATGCGCCACTCGCTCAATTGCTTGACACGGTTCATCACATTGGCAGTCACCCGGTTGTGGACGGACTCCCAGGTCTTGTTTACCAACTTTCGGTGCTTTTGCCAGTCCTCCTTCCCGTAAAAATTAAATCCCACTGCAAAGATCAGCTGCGACTGGGCCTTTTCATTCATTTCAGGAATTGAGGACCGGGCATACATGCTGTAGATGCCGATGGGATAACCGCCGGAGCATTTGTAGAGCAGGTAACGGGCATTGTCAAAGTCAAAGGGATCGGGTACTTTCTTGATATGGATTGCATCCAGAAGAAAAAGCGGAATCAATTTGAATCCGAAGAAACTCTTCATGAACCTGAAGGGGTACCGGCCCCACCCAAAGGGAAGGATCTGTATCCTTTTCAGATCATTTTCAATGCGGTCCACTTTTGCAATATGGTTCGGCCAGCAGGTGGAATCACCGTTCCATTGCAATAGCTCGTTGAATAGATAGCTCACCGGGGCCTCCACCCCGATTTTATGAATATTCAGCACCGAATAGTGGTTGGGATCAATCCCGGTCCGTTGCATCACCCGCTGGTTGTAGTCATCCCTCTCCTCGATGGTGTCAAATTTAATGAGGGTGGAGACCTCCGGTTTATGCAACAGAAAATTTGCCACATCAGTGAGGAATCCTTTGCTTCTGGAGGGTGGCTTCTTGGCTGCAGTGTCATTCATTATCACGGTCCGGCTCACCGGAAGTCATACACATTTGGAGAAATTAAATTAGCCCATGTACCTGACAAATACAACAAATTTGCATGCTTATTGGCAGTGGGAGCGAATTCCAGGCTATTTCTCCGCTCCGGTGCAGTTAAACATCCACTGGATCCCATATTTATCTGTACAACTTCCATAAAAGGAACCCCAGAACATCTCCTTCAACTCCTCGGTTACTGTTCCCCACCGGGAATCGGAGGTGCTGCTTCGGCATCGCGGGAAAAGTTAAGGTAGGTACTCGTTCTGGCCATGGTTACTGGTTTTATTCATTTTCACAATACTCCTTAAAGTGATTGAGGATGGCCTGCCATCCGGTTCTCTGCAACTCCGCAGGATTCTCCTCCTCGGTTTCAAATGTCTCTGTTACCACGGTCCTGTCCCCATCACTTTCGAACTGGACCTTCACCTTCCTGCCATCTCCGAGGGTATATTCGATCAGTCTCGGGCGGTTGATCGCAGTATAGGCTCCTTCAAAGTCAAATCCAACGCTTCCATCCTTTGCCTCCATCCTGTAAGAAAACCACCCCCCGGCCTTCAGGTCGTTCTCAGCCCTTGGAGTGTGCCATTCATCACTGGCATAATTCCATTTCACAATGTGCTGAGGAGCTGTCCAGCGCTCCCAGACCTTTACGATGGGTGCAGCAATGATTACTTTCACCTGTATTGCCTCTTTCATATGGTTCCAGATGGATTAATCTTATTCTGTCAGGGAGGATCCGTTTAAAAAGCATGCGGTCATCCCATCATGAATTACCTTCTCATCGTGATTCACCTTCCTGCAAATTCAAAAACAACGAATTCCATTTATTGTTCTAATTTTATCCATGAGATCCAAGATCATTTAAAGAATCAGATCATGAAGTATATTTTCATCCTACTGACCCTTACAGGAATTGGCTGCACAAGGCCAAATCATACCGAGGTAAGCCTGTTTATGAGATCGGACAGTTCGGCTTACCTGCAAGAGGTCACTTCCGAGTCCGGAAATTTATACAGTGAGGTGGGGCATCATGGACCGGCCATTGAGAACGAATGGCTTGGGTTGCGCCTGTATTTTGACCGGAAAGCAGCCATTGATGTGTATTCAAAAGCCAATCCCGGCCTGGAATTGCTGGAGGCCAGGTGGTATCCCACACCTGACCAGCAGAGAAGCGGATGGGGGGCCGATTATTACAAAGTTGGCAGCACCGTCGGACTAGGGGGAGTGAGGCTCTGGGACGGTGAAAAGGTTGTTCCGCTGGATCCGGTCACCCGTCGGACCGTCCGGGTGGTAAAGGACCGATCATCCTCCTATATGGAAATGCTTTCCGAAAACGTCCCCTATCTTGAGGGAAAAGTGGACATCCTGGTGCGAGTAACGGTTTTCTCCGGAACGCGCGATGCCATGGTTGAGGCTGAAGTGGTGGGAGATGATCCTGTACATTTCGTTACGGGTATTAACTATCACAAGGGCCAGGAGGTATCCCTGGGTGACAATTATATCGCTACCTGGGGATTGCACCCCGAGGATGTGGCCATTGAAAGTGTGGAGCTGGGAGCAGCCATCATCTATGATCCCGGCGACTTTGAAGAGACCGAGGATGACGGCACACAGTACCTGCTGATCTCCTATCCTGCCAAATACCTGGAAACCTGGATCACCGCAGCCAGCGCCAAGGAGAAGGAGATCAATTCGATGGACCTGCTCTTATCTTACATCAAAGCGACCCACCCTGCAAGATGAGTTTGCGGGTCTCCATCACTCTGCCGTTCCTGAATTGACAGAAATAGATCCCTGCCGGGATCCCTGCCGGATGCCACATGACCCTGTGCCCGCCCGCCTGTTGCATTCCATGGACAAGGGTTTCCATCTCCTGCCCGTTCAGGTTGAAGATCCTGAGGGAGACCTCGGCCGGGTCATGTAAGAAATAATAAAATGCCGCCTCCTCAACAACTGGATTGGGGTATACCTGCAACAGTGCCGGTGAGAACGATGAAGACCGCACAAACGCAGGATCCTGGGGGCCCCGCTCCCTCAGCATGACATTGTCAATATATACTTGATTCACCTCACCACCCACATCAAACCCAAGGCGGGACAAAGCATCGGTAGGCTCGTTCATTGCAAAGGTATAACCGAAAGTTTGTCTTTCTGAGGTAAGGGAGATGAGTTGTGTGCCACTGTAGAGGGTCCAGGGTTCAGCATTCTTTCCAACCAGTGCCGATATCTGCCCGGGAGCATATGCGTATGCATCAAATGATACCATATATTCCTTGCCAAGCTCAATGAGCAATCCGGATTGCCCCAGGTGCACATCCCAGTAATTCGAGCCTCCCTCAGTGATCGAGACCGCATACAGTCCATCCTCAATTGCTCCCGTGGCCGATGCGCCGGAGAGCAAATTCAGATCCCATTCTTCCTGTCCGTCAAAAAAATCCGGATTTCTCACCAGGTTCAACCCGGTCAGCTCCGGGGTGGTCAGCACAAAATCATCGAAATAGTAGCTTCCCGAATGATCCCCCATATCGATGTTAAATGCGGCGGTTATGGGGGATGCCGGTATAAAATCGAACCCATACAATGTCCAGTTTTCGGTAAGGTTGATGGACTCGATAGCCACCAGCGAATAATCAGCAGCATTGATGATGGCCGCACTGACAGCCGCCGGCGCACCAACTGACCTGGCCCAAAACCCCGCGTGGTAAGATTGGCCCCCCTGAAGCGACAGATCCCCCTGGGACAATTGGACATCCCAGGAATTGGCTCCGGGTTGAGTCACCTCAACGAGCAGGGAATGCGCCCCGTGATGGACACTCTCAGAAGTCAACCTGAAGTCGGCCGTTGCAGAGGAAGCAGTGGACCTCCTCCAGTACTTCACTCCTTTCTCAAAACCGGGGTTTCCAAGATAATCTGGTGATACCCTCACCGGGTATTTGGCCGGGAAGGTTCCCTCCCCGCTGGTAAGCACAGACTCCACATCGCCTCCAAAAATCCCCCAATCCACTATAATCTGAGGGGTATTCTGACCAGACACGATGGTGGCGCCTGCAGGTACGCTCCATTGATATCCGGCCCCATCCACAACGCCCGAAGTGTAGGTGGTTCCCTTTCCCAGGTATTCAACGAAATCAGTTCCCTGAATGGCCACATCGGGAAGATCCTGGTATACCCTGACATAGTCCACCTCCATGACTGCAGGAAATTGGCTGCTTTCATCGGGATTCCCCACCCATCCTCCTCCCACGGCCAGGTTCAGGATGACATAAAAGGGCCTGTCAAACGGCCATGTTTTGGAGTCCCCGTTGTCGTTGGAAAAGGAGTAAAATTTTTGATCGTCCACATAAAAATCAATCCTTTCGGTTGTCCACTCCACCGCATAGAGGTGAAATGCCGACTCTGCATCGGGCACGTCGGTCACACTCCCCTGGGGAGGGTATGGACCGGAAAAGAGATTATAGGATTCGGTATGCACGGTCCCGTAAATTTTGGTGACCTCATTGGTTGGATGTTCCATGATGTCGATCTCCCCGCTGCGCGGCCACCACCCGTACATATCATCTTCCGGAAGCAACCAGAAGGCAGGAACAAATCCTGATGTGCCGGGCAATTTGATCAGGGCCTCCACCCGGCCATATTTCCAGCTCAGCGCCCTTTCTGTTTTGATGAGTGCTGAAGTATATTCAAAACCCTGGTAGGATTCCCTGAGCGCCGACAGCTGAAGCTTGCCATCGGCAATCTGCGCATTCCCCGGGCGATCCGTATAGTACTGGACGTTATCGTTGGACGGTCCGGAGTCAAATTTCCATGCGGACCGGTCAATGTCGGTTCCGTTAAATTCATCGGACCATACCAGCTGCCTGTTCTGTGCAAGCAGCGCATGTCCGAAAAAGGCAATCACCAGAAACAGATTCAGACTTTTCATAGATCTGCTAGCTTAGTAAGTTTCCACCTTCACCGATTTATGGCCGTCACCTGCCAACACCTGGACGATCCAAAAACCCTTCGGAATATTGAAATCCATGTCCCCATTACCGCGCAGGGACCTGACCATGGAACCGTCCAGACCGTAGACCCTCACATCGGTTTCGGATCTGACATTTGAAATGAAGATCCTCTCCCCGGATGCGAATACCCTGACCGATGATTCTGCCAATGGCCGGCGGATCCTGGTTTCATCATCACTGGCAATCAGTTCCGTGATGGGATCCCAGCCATCGTTCCCCTTGGTGAAATTAAAGGGGGTAATTTCTGTCCCTTCTGTCAGCACCGGCTCGGCCAGCACCGTGGACCAGGCCGCCCGGTTTGCAAGGTTGTCTTCACCCGAAGTTTCAATGGTTCCGTATTCATACATCAGGGATGATTCACCCCCCAGCGTATTAAGCCACCCCACAGGGTTTATGAGGGACTGACCCGCAAAGCCGGGAAAACCGGAGGTATCGATTGTGGTGTTGTAGAATACCACCTCGCTGGTGTTTGCCTGCCATGGGCGACCAAAATAGCCGGGCTTGGCGATGTTGGCGGATGTGGTTTCAAGCTCCGGGACAGTGGATGTAATGTGGCATTCATACATTAGGAAACCCCTTCCGCCGGACTGTTGGGCTGCGGTGAGATAGGAACGGTCGTTGCTGTCATCGCTGGTATTCATCACCAGGTCCGATCTGTAGAATACCGCCGTCATCCCCCCGAAGAGGTAGTCAACCGCCCCCATCATGGCACCTTTGTATACCGCCACCCTCGCGCCCACACCACCGAAGAATGAATCCTGCCGGCCCACGATGCGGCACTTGTTCAGCACCACTTTATCCGTGTTGTTGGTGATGGCGATGGCGGCGGCCCTTTCCACAAATCCCCTGGCCTGCACATCCGTATTGCCTGCGGTGGTTGGCCTCTCTCCCTTGCTTCCCGATTCCCACATCACCACCGCGTCTTCCGACTCCTTTTGTGAGATGTACTGGTTGAAGGAGTTTTCAAAGATGATCCGTTCGGCTTCGAAACCATTGGCAGCCACCACCACGGTTGCGTTCCAGTAGGAGCCGTTGGTGGTCCCTGCTCCCTTGTTCTCTGCAGACAAATACCCGTTTTCTTTGTTTACCCTCAGGATATCTGCGTTCCATTTCTGGTCGTTGCCCATGCTGTAGTAGTTATATCCATGCCCGTAATAGGAGGTGATCCTCACTGCATTGGCACCGATATCCACTCCTGCATTCAGCAGGTCTGTGGATGGATCGGGGGATGCATTTTTCAGGGTGACGTTTGCCATGTTGATTACCAGCATCTCCTCATAATTACCCGGATCGATCATCACCGTGACCCGCTGGTCGTTGTCCCTCACCATCTTGGCGATGGCAGCCAGGGCATCGTTGACGGTATGGTATTCTTTATCCCCTCCCACGTGGATCACCGAAGTATAATCCACCAGCTGGCCGATTGCAATCTCGGGCATGTAGGTGCTGCTGGCCCCCGGGCCAATGGCAATGGTGATATAACCGGCCTGGGCACCCTGGTAGGTGTACTCTGCATATTCCAGCGTACTTGTGCTGCCGCTGGAGGTCTGATGGGCCTCTCCATCCTCAATGGTAAAATCTGCCGAATAGTAGTAGGTGACCCTGATCTTGTCACCCACATTGACAGGAACCCGGATCGTATCGCCTGGCTTGCTGACCAGGTGTCCCTTGGCCACCTCGTTGGATATGGATCCGGAGAACAGCAGTCCATTGTAGGCCTCGCTTCCGTTGGGGATCACCTTATCGTCGAATGTCCATGTGGTGATTGGATGAAAATCCAGGATTTTGGTAACCGCAGCACCCTCCACCTTCAAATTTGAGGTCAGGCCCAGCTGCAGCGGATATTCATCCAATCCGCCAATATTGAGGGTGTACACACCATCTCTAAGCAAAATATCATCCACCGAGCCGAAGCTGTAGAGATACCCCTCCTCGTTCAGGTTGCTGAAGGTGATACCCAGGCTGGCCAGTTGCTCCGCCGACAGGTTGGCGGCTTCAATGGTCACCCTGTATAACGGTTTCGGGGTAAACTCTATATCCACAGTATCGTCTGCCTGTCCGATGGTGATGGTATTGTGTACCAGCGAATAATCATTAACCCCTGTGGCTGAAATGGTGTATTCACATCCCGATTCAAGCTGGACCGAGTAGGTGGATGAATCAGGTTCAATCACCGGTTCCGGAACAAAGATCTTGCCGGCCGCCGGATCGGGGGTATATACCAGGCCTAGCTTCTCTATTTCTGAGCCCAAACCGCTGATGATCCCCGAAACCGTATACAGCTCCACTTTAAGGAGTGAGATATCGTGGGCGGTGGTCCCTTCTGTCACTTCCAGCGTATTGCCACTGGTGATGATGTACCCGTTGGCATCAAACAGGCTCAGCTGATAGGTATAACCTACAGGAAGGGTCACCGAGTACTCATTCCCGTTCATGGTGGATTGCCAGGACTTCCCTGCCTCATTTTCAAACAGGACCGCATAGCTCCCCGGGATATCCGGAGCTGCAGCCACATCCACACTCCCCGTAATATTCACATATTGAGCATCTTTCCTGTAGATCCGGAAATAACTTGGCTTCCCCTGGTCGTCGAAAATGCGATAGGTCCCGGCCTGTTTGGCCACAAAGTTCAGCTCCTGAAGGTCGCTTGTCATCACCACTCCATCGGTTTGAGCGGCAGGGTCGGCCACATATTCGAAATTGAGGTGGCCGCCTGCATCTGTTTTTGAAATGATGGTCACCTCGTCATCTTCATTCAGGATCAGGCTCATGAAGCGGCTGGTATTGGCTGCCGAGTTCACATAGACCCGCCCGTTATAACCGCTTACACTGGCGATGTTCTCGTCATAACGGGTCAGGCTGGCATTGGTCGACCTCAGGCGGTCGTTCCCCCCGCCGGTCCAGGTCAGTTTCCCTGCAGTGAAACCCGGGAGCACATTACCGCTGCTGCCCACGGCAACGGATGCATCATACCAGGAATTAATGATGTCGACCGTAAGGTTGTTTCGATAGACGGCCGTATCCAGCTGCTCTGCCCCAAAATCCCATACGTCGGTCTTGGCTGTGGTTTCTGTTTCAGCCTGATTTTCCATGGCGGGTTCCGTGGATATTGTGTTTCCGTCCCGGGCTTCATTGCCGGAAGGTCCTGTGGATTTTCCTTGTAAAAGTGCGGCACAGAGACAAAGTGCAATTGCGGATAAATGGGCCTTTTTTTTCATGGTTCCAGTGCGTTTGAATTGAGTAATCGATCCTGAAGGGAATTAAAGATAGGAAATCGCCGCCATTCTCTGAATTTTATGCCGGGACCGCCCCTGAACATTGATCCCACATAATCATGAAATTACAATTTAAATGCCTAACTTTCATTTTGTTATATTGCTATTCCCATGAAACTTAAAAGTTTGTTAATCGCAAATGCCATCGTGATTGGAGGCAGCGGACTTTTTGCCCTGTTCTGGCCTTCCGGCGTGTTATCCCTGTACGGGGTGGAATCCGGTCCAGCCATAGAGCTTATGGCTCAATATGCCGGGCTGGGTTCCCTGGTGATGGGATTGATCGCCTGGTTCAGCAGAAATGTGAAAGATCCAAAAGCCCGGCATTCCATCATCCTGGCCTTTTTAATCACTTACGTGGCAGGGTTCATCGTATCTGTATCCGGAACGATTTCCGGGATCATGAAGGTCGGCTGGGCAGTGGTCGGACTCTACCTTTTGTTCGCGCTGTGTTATGCCTATATGCTTCTCCTGAAAAAGAGATAAAGGGTCCCTGAAACCTTGTTCAATTCCCGGCCGGATGGCCAGTGCCAGCCTCTCAGTGCACCACGATACTGGTTTTAAGCCTGATATCTTCCGAAGAGGCCCCGACCTGGATTTCAAAAATTCCGGGTTCAACCACAACCCCCCCGGATGCCTCATCATAATATCCAAGCTCTTTCACGGAAAGTGGAATCTGAATGGTCCTGGTGGCCCCGGATTCGATGAAGCTCCTCTGAAAACCCTTCAGCGATTTGATGGGTTGCGGAACCCTGGATTCCACATCGCGGACATAGAGCTGAACAACCTCATCCCCGTCATACGCTCCGGTATTTGTTATGCTTACTGTGAGTGTAACCTGATCACCCCGGGTAACTTCCCGGGAGCTCACTTCAAGCTTCTCATACCTGAAGTCCGAGTAGCCCAGTCCGTGCCCAAAGGGATAGAGCGGATTCCCCCTGAAGTATTTATAGGTTCTTCCTTCCATGGCATAATCCTCAAAATCGGGCAGGTCCTCAGCTGATTTATAAAATGTCACCGGGAGGCGGCCTGCAGGATTGTAATTCCCGAACAGTACGTCCGCCACCGCGTTCCCTCCCTGCTGGCCAGGGTACCAGGCCTGCAGGATGGCCGGAATATTGGCTTTTTCCCAGTTCACAGCCAGCGCACTGCCGCTTGTTAGCACAAGGATCACCGGCTTTCCCGTGGCATGCAGGCTCCTTACCAGCTTCTCCATGGATTCGGGCAGGGCCAGGCTTGTGCGGTCGCCCCCTTCAAATCCTTCCAGCTGCACCCTCATTTCTTCTCCTTCCAGCCGGGGTGAGATGCCTGCCACCACAACCGTCACATCAGACCTCCTGGCCAGTTCGACTGCTTCACCTACCATGGAAGCCTGCTCAATGGGCCCTTCCACCTTCCTCCATGCCAGTCCAACTCCTGCAAATCCGGAAAGGTCTGCGTATTCAATGCGAAGATCATATTCCCTGCCTTTCTTGAATTGAAACATTGTCTTCCCTGCAAGGTTGCTTTCAAAGGGTTCCCAGTTATCGATCAACAACGCATTGTTCAGGAAAAGCCGCCCCTTCTCATCGGCTCGGTAGGTAATTTCATAGGTCCCGTCCCGGTCAGGAACGATCTTCCCGCTCCAGCGTATGGAAAAACTGTCATTTGGCAGGCCTTCTCCCGGGCTCCCGTTTCGCCAGAACATCTGGACCATGGAATCGACCCGCACCATAACCGGGGATCCTTCCAGGTCGGGATTATCAAAATATTCACCGGTCAGACCCTCTCCTTCCTTACCGCCCGATGGCCTGAGAAATCCCTTATCCACAGGCATGGACCTCAAATTAGCCTCGGGGGCGGAGACTCCCGGCAGGTAGTTGACTTCCATACTCGTGCCTGCCCGGTTCCTGATGCCCTGGATGATGGTTACCGGATCGGATGGAGTGCCGTTGTAATTTCCCTGAAGCACATCCAGGTTATCGGCGTAAGGCCCGATCACCGCGATGGATCTTACACTCTTTTGAATGGGAAGCGTACTGTTTTCGTTCTTAAGCAGCACCATGCTCTCCCTGGCCACCTTCAGGGCAAAATCAGAGTGTTCTTCCGAATCGTTCTCACTGAAGGGTATTTGTGCATAGGGTACCTTTTCAACCGGGTCAAACATACCCAGCCTGAACCGGGCGGTCAACAGGCGCCGGACCGACACATCGATCTCCTCCTCAGAGATCATTTTTTTCTCAACGGCCTCGGCCAGGGCAAGGTATTCCCTGCCACAGGTAAGGTCACAACCCATCTTTACCGCCAGGGCCGAGGCTTCGGCTTCCGTTTCCACAATCTTGTGGCCCCTGTAAATATCCCTGATCGCACCACAATCAGAGACCACAAACCCTTCAAATCCCCATTCCTCCCTGAGGATTTTCGAAAGAAGCAATTCACTGGCACTGCAGGATTCTCCCCTGAACCTGTTATAGGCCCCCATCACGGAGTAGGCCTTCCCCTCGATGATGCAAGCCTTAAATGCAGGCAGATAGGTCTCATGGAGGTCCCGCTCACTCACATCCACATCGAAGGTGTGCCGCAAAGGTTCCGGTCCGCTGTGGACAGCAAAATGTTTGGGAGTGGAAATCACTTTGAAGTAGTTGGGATCATCGCCCTGCAAACCTTTCACAAAGGCCACCCCGATGCGGGAGGTAAGATAGGGATCCTCGCCATAGGTCTCCTGTCCCCTTCCCCACCTGGGGTCCCTGAAGATATTGATATTGGGCGACCACATGGTCAGACCCCGGTACCGCCTTCGGTCATTGTTCCTGTCTGCTTCATGGTATTTGGCCCTGGCTTCGGTGGAGATAATCTCAGCCTCTTCCCCGATGAGGTCAGGATCCCATGTGGCAGCCATTCCGATGGCCTGGGGGAAGACCGTGGCCACGCCGGCCCGGGCCACACCGTGCAGGCATTCGTTCCACCATTCGTACTCCGGGATCCCCAATCCTGGTATTTCCGGGGCACCGTTTTGCATCTGGGAAATTTTCTCCTCAAGGGTCATCCTT
>JAHEEC010000127.1:0-2558 GCA_024640885.1 Bacteroidota bacterium
GGATTGGAGGGTCACGAGATACTGGCCCTGGTGAAGCCTCCTGAATCACTTGTTTTTCATTAAAAAGAAGATGAAATCAACAGCCATTTTGATCGCCGTTTTACTGCTGACGGGTTGTAAAACAAAAACAACTTCCGAGGTGGAGACCTGCAGTGTAAAGAAAGGATTGTTCCTGGTTGACCTTGTGGAAGAGGGGGAGATCAATGCCACCCAGGCCACCAATATCTCCTCTCCGGCCATGAACTGGAGATTTGGAATGCTCAAGATTACCCAGATCGTGGAAGATGGGGACCAGATCCAGGCCGGTGATACGGTGATCCACTTTGATCCGTCGGAAGTCCAGAAAGCAATCCTTGAAGCAAATGCAGAACTTGAAATCGCCAAGGCGGAGCTTGAAAAAATGAGGGCCCAGCAGGCCTCAAAGATTGAAGAACTGAAAGCAAATATTGAGATCTCCGAGATCTCCCACAGGATTTCTGAGATCAATCTTGAGCAGGCCACCTTTGAGGCTGACATCACACGCAAGGAGATCATGCTGAACCTGGAGAAGGCAAAAATCGCACTGGAAAAGGCCCGGGAAGAGATCACCAATCAGCAAAAAATCCATTCGGAAGAGATCCAGCAATCGTTGCTTCGGATCAGGCAACTGCAAACAAACCTGGAGGAGGCCCAGGTCACTTTAAATAGTCTTGTAGTGGTGAGTTCATCCTCGGGTATTGCCATTCTCAAGAAAAACTGGGCTACCGGGAACAAGTGGCAGGTGGGTGACCAACCCTGGTCGGGCACGCCGCTCATCGACCTGCCCGACCTGAGCGAGCTGAAGGTGGAAGCAGAGATCAGCGAGGTGGACATCTCCAAGGTGAGGCTGGACCAAACGGTGGAGATCAAAATGGATGCATTTTCTGATTCGGTCTATTCAGGAAAGGTAATCACCATTGCCAACCTGGCGCAATTCAAGGGTGAGGATTCCAAGATCAAGGTGTTTCCCGTGGAGATCCTGATGGATAAAACGTCAGAGAAATTATTACCCGGTATGACCGTAAGTTGCAGGATCATTGTGGACAGGCTTGAGGATGTATTCTTTATCCCGCTGGAGGCACTTAATGTGGATAACAAAATGAGTTATGTCTATGCCAGATCCGGGAATAACTATAAAAAGAAAGAGGTGGTTCCGGGTCCCAGCAACAATGACTATATCATCATCGAGGAGGGCATTAGCGGCGATGAGGTGCTTGCCATGTCCGATCCCTTTACAGAAGAAGAATTTTTAACGGATTAAATCTTAGCCATGAATCATCGTGCCCTGCTTATTACCCTCATACTTCCCTTCGTGATATCGGCCGGATGCGGAAATGGAGGTTCAGATCAGGAATTCTGCATCCAAAAAGGTGATTTCAATGCCACCCTTACTGAATCGGGAGAATTGCTGGCAGTGAACGCCAGATCAGTCCTGATCCCATATATCGGTTGGAAATATGGCTATCGATTTAAGATTACGGGATTGGTGGAACATGGATCGCATGTAAGCAAGGGCGATTCGGTCGCTCGGCTGGACGAGGCCAATGTGATGAAGTACCTCCTTGAGCAGGAGACCTTGCTTGAAACGGAGCAGGCGAACCTGAACAAATTGCTGGTAGAAAATGAATGCAGGTTTGAGGAACTGGATGGTCAGCTACAGGAGGTTCAGGCCAATTATAACCTGAAGGAACTGGAGCTGGAAAAATATGAATTTGAATCCCAGCGGAAAAAGGATATCAAGCAGCTGGAGTTCCAACAGTCGGGGATCCACCTGAACCGGATCAATAAGACCATTGAACTGGAAAAAACCATCTGCCAGAACAGCCTGAAGATACAGAAGATCAAGGTATCCCAGATTGAATCCAACGTTGCTGAGGCAAAACAGGCCTTCGGGAAACTGACCATCCTGAGTCCCATCGATGGCATATTCCAGCTCTCAAAAAGCAGGATATCCGACCAGATCTACCGGTTGGGTGACGACACCTACCAGGGTGCTGAACTTGCCCTGGTCCCCGACCTGAGTTTGATCAAGGTGAAATCGACCATTAATGAAACGGATATAGGGAAGGTAAAGACCGGTCAGAAGGTGATCGTGAGGCTGGAGGCCTTTCCGGACAAACCATTTGAAGGAGAGGTGACCGAGATAGGGAAACTCAGCTATAAGAAGGAGGAAGATGCCAATGTGAAGGTCTTTGACCTTGAGTTTGTCCTGGCGGATTCCGATCCGGTGTTAAAGCCCGGGATGACTGCCAGTTGTGAACTCTTCTATGAGGAGTTATCAGATGTATATTTTGTGGACAACCGCTGCCTTAAGAAAGTGGATAATACTTTCTATCTCACCATGAACGTAAACGATGAATGGGTTGAACTTCCTGTGGAGATCGGCCCGAGAAACAACAATCACACGGTTGTTTACGGCGAGTTCCAGCAGGGAACAGAACTCATGGTACCTCAAAAAGAGGTGATTGCACTGAACCAGAATAAGGAACCCCGCTGATCAAACCACCTCATGAAAATTGATGAAAATTTCAAGCTGGCCT
>JAHEEC010000127.1:2658-7831 GCA_024640885.1 Bacteroidota bacterium
GACCAGTGGTTTGAGGTGACGGGCGTGATGCGCAATAAGGCCCTCTTCACAGAAACCGTGGGTGAGCTGGCTTCCAGGGATCTGAATACGGATATATACCTTCCGTTGACCACATTCTCCAAACGATTTATCAGGGAGAACCAGCTGGAAAGTGAGATCAAACAGATCACCGTAAAAGTTGCCAATTCGGAGAGACTCCCGGAAGTATCCACAATCATCAGGCAGATGCTGAACCGTCACCATTTCAATAATGAGGATTTCAGCATCATTATCCCTTTCGAACTGATGAAGCAGGAAGAGAAAGAGCGAAAGATCTACAATTTCCTGCTGGGATCCATTGCAGCCATTTCTCTCCTTGTGGGGGGCATCGGGATCATGAACATCATGCTGGCCAGCGTGCTTGAACGCACCAGGGAAATAGGGATCAGGAGGGCCCTCGGAGCCAGGAAAAAGGATATCATGCTTCAATTCCTGACAGAAGCGGTCATGATCAGCATCACCGGTGGTTTTATCGGGGTTGCACTGGGACTGACCATCTCCATCTCCATCACTTTTATCACGGATATCACCACCAGCGTGGCCCTGTATTCTGTGATCATCGCCTTTCTCTTTTCGGTCATCGTCGGAATTAATTTTGGATACCTGCCTGCAAAAAAAGCGGCCGAACTGGTTCCCATTGAATCCATACGTCATGAATGAGCGCTCCCCCGGGGCATCTTCCATAAGCAATTCATCTAACAAACTATATTCCCATGTGCGTACAAACCCCTGGTATTAAGAAAAACCTGGTAATATGTTTCCTTGTGACCGGCATCCTGTTCCCCGCAAAAGAGACTTTTTCCCAGGAGCACTATGAGCTGGATCTCCCGAAATCAATAGAAATTGCCAGTCAGAAAAGCCACCAGATGCTGATCCTGAATCAGGTACTGGCCCAGGCCGGGTATGAGCTTAAAGCGGCTACGAGCCGCCTTAAAACTCATGTGGATCTGAATTTCACACTTCCGGATTATACGGAGACCATCCGCCAGTTTGAGGACAGTTCCGGGGTCACCTTCTACCCGGTGCAGCAGTTGCGTTACAACGGAAGCCTGGTGGTGTCCCAGCCCCTCCCCACCGACGGACAGATCTATATGAGCAGTGGGCTGGACAACCTGATGGATTATGACAAGGAGGAGCGGTTGACGCGGCTGGATCTCAGGCTGGGATTTGTGCAGCCACTGAGCGCATTGTATTCCTACAACCGCATCAGGACCGAATTCAAAAGGGCCCGGCTCAATTACGAATTATCGCTCAGGAGCCTGAAGAGGGCCGAACTTGACCTGATCTATGAAACAAGCCAGGCATTCTACAACCTGGTGGCGGCCAGGGAGAGGCAGGGTATTGCCGGACAGGTACTGGAAAGGCAACAGGAGGCTTATGATATAGCTCAGAATAAGTATGAAGCGGGACTGATCCGCGAGGTGGAAGCCCTGATGATGGAGGTGGACCTGGGACAGGCCAACAATGACTACAACCTCGCAGAGGTGGAATACCTTTCACAGATGAATTTTTTTAAGCAACAGCTGGGGCTTTCCCTTCAGGACCAGGTCACGGTGGTCAGCGATATGAGTTACCGCATCATCGAGGTGGAGGAGGAGATGGCAGTCAGTCACGGACTGGAGAACAGGACCGAATTGAGGGAGAACGAAATCCGGATCGAGCTATCCGGACTGGAGGTCAAAAGAATTAAATCCGAAGGCATGATCAACGGGGACATCTCTGCCTATTATGACCTGATCGGAACGGACCAGCAATCATTTCCATACGGATTCTCCGATGCGGTGGGCAACTCCTGGCAACTGATGCGTGACAGGCCCGGAAATTTCGGGGTGGCGCTGAATATCCGGATCCCCATATTTGACTGGGGAGAAAACCGTTCAATGGTCAAGGCCGCAATGTCGGGGCTGGAGGTGAACAAACGAAGGTACGACCAGGAAAAGATCAATATTGAGAGGGAGATCAGGAATACGGTGAAACAGCTGAACAGCAGCCAGAGGCGACTCCAATTGCTTGAACGAAATGTGGAGCTGGCCGAAAAGAGCTTTGACATTTCCAGGAAAAGATTTTCGGACGGAGATATTGACAGCCAGGCGCTTGCCCTGGACCGAACCAGGTTAAATGCAGCCTATCAGTCACACCTGGACTCCTACATCAGTTATAAGCTGCTGCTGGCGGACATCATGAGAAAGACCTTTTACGATTTCGAGAACGACCAGCCCATCGTCCAGGATTATGAGTATTGATTGATTCACTCGGACGCAACCATCAGGGATCACCTGCCGTCCTGATCATGAAAATTCTTAGATTTGTGCCATGAAACGATTTGTCCGGATCCTGGTCTTTGTGGCGGCGGGTTTGCTCCTATTTCAGGCCTGCAGCAAAAATGAGGATTGCACCTGTGCAACAGGCGAAGTTGAGCTCTACCTGCTGAACTCTTTTGAAACCCTGGAAAACTCCTGCGCCATTATTGAGTCCACGGCTGTGATTCAGGAGACCCCGCTGATTGAATACTCCGGTTTTATCTCCTATCACACAAAAAACCACACTTTCAGGATCACAGATGCTGCAAGGGCGGATCTGGACAGCATGGAACATTCGGTGTTCGGCGTGCCATTTGCGGTGGTTGCAGACAAACATCTCATCTATACGGGCTATTTCTGGCCCGCTTACTCATCAGCCATGTGTGAATGGATCATTATTGACCCGATCCTGGTCTCGGGGGAGAATGACCTCATGGTGCAGCTCGGATATCCGGGATTGGCTGAAGGCACCGAAATACCCGATAAACGCAACAGCCCGTTGATCCTGGACATTTTCAGACGGGACGGGAAATTGATCGAATGAGGTTGCGGCGAAAGAAAGAGAAGGATCCCGCTGCGGAGCCGGCGAGCCGTTCAAGGAGCATCAGGGACCTTGTGAATACTCCCTTTAAAAGGGCCATGCTTGTGGTCCAGGTCATCAGCTATGTGCTGATCGTCGGATCTCCATTCATCGGTGGAGCCATAGGCGGATCACTGGGAATGAAGACCTCCCGAACGGGCGGACTTATCCTGGCCATATTTATCACCGGCGAGGTCCTCTTTTACGGTTCACTTGCCTTTCTGGGCAAGGAGGTGGTCCTGCTGCTCAGGGATAAAATGAAGGGGTGGTTCAAAAGGAGGAAAACCAGGACCCCATAGGATCGGGAGTCTGCTATCTCCTTACGAACCGGGTGAGATAGACTTGCTCCCCGCTCCATATCTTCACCATGTATACCCCCGGTGCCAGGTCGCCCACCTGCAACTGGAACTGGAGGATCTCCCCCCGTTTTTGAATGGTCCCGTTGGTCACCCTTTTGCCGTCCACTCCCAGTACCTCGTAGGCCAGTTCTCCACGGGTCTCATTCTGCATGGAGACCGTGAATTCGTTCACCACCGGGTTAGGGTAGATGTCAAGTTGTCCGGGCAGCAGGTGGTTTGAAATGCCTGTGCCGCCGGATGGCCCTTTATTTTCATAATATTCGGCTACCATTCCATAGTACTGGTGCGTGATCAGGTCAAGATCTCCGTCCCCGTCCATGTCCACCAGATTGATCGTCCCGTAGTAACCGGCACTGATTTGTGAGAATGGGCTGTCCTGGCTCTTATCCACAAAGGCGGGTTCCGTTTTTGAACCGGTATTCTCCAGGTAGTAAATGGTTCCGTAATAATCGGTAAAGGCCGCATCCAGATCGCCATCCTCATCAATGTCTCCGAACCTGATCTGTACATACTCGGTGGCCTCATAATTATTCTGGTTCACCAGGTCAAGGGGATTCTCCGATCCGATCCGTTCAGTGAATGACAGTTCACCCACACCGGTGTTTTCAAGAAAGACAGTCCCCCCGATCCAGGTCTGGCCCACGTTGTCATATACTTCCATGGCGAGGAAGATGTCGGTATCCCCGTCGCCGTCAATATCCGCAAAGGAGGGAAATGCACCATACTCCCAGACCATCACCGGATTATTCGGGGCTGCCTCATACACAGGGCTTTGTTTTGTCCCTGTATTTTCAAAATAGTAGTAATCCAGGGATCCCCCCGAATAGCCATAATAGTCATAGGAGAGCAACATTACATCCAGGTCCCCATCCAGATCCATATCCACAAAAAAGGGAACTTCGATAAATGCATCCCCGTTCATAAAGGGAAAATCCTTCAGGTCATCCCTTACATATTTTTGTTGCTGACCGGTTTCCTGGTATTCATAGTAAACCATGTTCCAATCATCATAATAGTCCAGCGCCACGATGTCCGGATCCCCATCGCCATCCACATCGGCAAACTGGGGGGCGAAGTAGTAATTTAAAGGCATCAGGATGCCGTCACTGATCCCGGGGATCAATGCACTGTTCTCATTCAGGGCACCGTTGTCCAGTTCAAAATAATGGATCCCGCTTCCGTAATCGAAGACCAGTGCATCAAAATCCCCATCCCCGTCCAGGTCGCCCAGCCGGACAGCCTGGGTGGTGAATTGTGCATAGGGATTATCAACCTCATCCACCATGTTGAATGCCGGTGCTGTGGAGGTTCCTTTATTTTCGGCGATAAACGTGAAATCTTCATAAAAAATATCGCTGTAGTAATCATAGACCGTACCCCTGAACAACAGGTCCAGGTCTCCGTCGTTATCCAGGTCCGCCGCCCTGGTAAATTCCACATAATCCAGACCGGGTACCCAGTTTCCAACCGGGAGAGAAACGGGCGAATTGAAATCGATGTTAAAGTTGTTGGCATCCCCCACATTGGGCAGCACAGTAACGGTTCCACCTCCGGTAACACTCAATACATCCAGGTCGCCATCTCCGTCTATATCACCCAGGTCTGTACTACCGGGATAAAAGCCGGCCGGTTCTCCCGTAAAAAGAGGGGAAGCATTATCCCCCGTATTCCGGAGGAGGTATCCTTCATCAGAGAGGATGTCCAGGTCACCGTCGCCATCCACATCACCCATTCCTGCAATATTCCATGTTTCAAATTCCCCTGCATCACCCATGTTTCGGAATGGATTGTTATTGCCGGGTACTTCCTGGAAAACAGGTACAGTGGAGTTCCCGGTGTTTTTATAGTAGATGATCCGCGGATCCGAGTAATAACTGAAACTGGTCAGGAACATA
>JAHEEC010000263.1 GCA_024640885.1 Bacteroidota bacterium
CGGGTGAATTCACCCTTGAATGCCGGATCCTCAACCAGCGTACCTCCGATCTTGATCATTCCTGTCCCGGCTGGTTCGCTGAAGGCTTCCAGCCCGGCAAAACCCGTGTTCCCGAAATAGTCGTTCACATGTTTCATGGCCATTTCATGCCGGGTGTCGATGAAGTCGCGCATGACCTGCACATTGGCTTCCCATTGATCGACTGAATTAAATACAGGGGATACCCAGGTATTGTCCGGAAGGTTGGTCTTCTGGCCGCCCCAGCGTTCGATGTGCCTGGGGATCTCCGGTGCCAGCTCATCGTGCAGCTTCTCGAGGAAACCATGGAGCCGCTCCCTGGAAAAATAGGAGCTGGAGTAGATGGCAAAGCGCTGGATAAATTCATGCTTGAACTCCTCGTTCTCCAGCAATCGCCTGAACAGGTAAGTGGACCAGGGCGGGTTTGGCCAGTCACAGCCGCAATCCACCTCGGTGGCTTCATCCATGATGTCTGAAAAATACTCCTTGAACATGTGGTCCAGGTCAAAAAGGACCCAGCGCCACCTGTTGTGGGGTGGTTGGTGGCTCCTCCAGAATTTGATATTGTTACCCGGCCAGTCGCGTCCGCCAAAAAAGATCTGGATGACCTGGTAATTGATGTACTCATCCATTTCCATCTGGCTCTTCATGTAATTATAGTGGACATCCTGGCTCACATCATTCTGCCGGAGGTAATCCATCATGGCGAGGTAGTGGTCCGCACTCCCTGCCACCACTTCCCAAGGATTCTCCGGGTTATCCCTCAGTACATCCACCGAATCGGAGTTCACGCCGTAATTGTCTTCCGCGTAATTTTCATTGATCTTCTCACGCAGGTTATGGATTCCCCAGTACTCCCCGTTAATGTAGACCACCACTGGCCGGTATGCCTGGATATCCACATCGATGACATCCTTGACCACCATCTGGGTCAGTGGATCCCTGAAGAGGGTGAAGGGCTGGTCATCGGCCGATGACCGAAGCACGAAAGTTTCATACTGGTCATTGGGCTTGTCGGGGAACAGCTGGTAATTGAAAGATGATTTTTCATACTCCTTCCGGGCATAAAAGGCCAGGGATTTCTGGGGGTAACGTACCCGGGAACAACCCCCGAAGATCTTCACACCGGCCACCTGGTTCAACCCGGTGGTGCCGTCTTTTTCAATGAGTTCGATGTGGGCCGGCCGTTCCCAGTCCTGGTTCACATTGTGGGGAACTTCAGTACAATAACCGGGGATCCCGCCGGTACCTTCCACATAGATCCCTGTTTCATCACTGAAGAAATGGGCCGGGTCTGTGACCACTGAAATGACAGGCAGGTTCTGGGGTTCATCAATAAAATAGGATTGGGTAACCGGAGGAGCGGTCAGCATGCCGTCCTCAATGGCTATTGCCCTCACCACGGTGGTCTGGGATATATCCAGCGGGGCTGCATAGATGGCTGAACTGTCTGTGGGTTCTCTCCCGTCCAGGGTATAATAGACGGTCGCCCCCGGGCTCGAAGTGGTGATCTCAAGAAGACGGGACCCCGAATAAAATCCGCTCTTCAGACTAAAAGCAGGCGAAGCGACAATGCCGGGCAGGGCATCTGATCCATTCATCCCTCCGGGAGTGGGGGTAGGAAAATAGCCCAGTATTAACGGGTCATCTCCTTGCCGGCCGAAGGAGATATCGGTCATCTGGTTGGGATAGCTGAAGGAATCAATGACCGCTCGCAACGGGCTTACCAGAAGCAGCGGTTCACCCTCCTTGGCGAGTTTGAAATTGGTGTGCAACCCATTGCCCGTTCCGTCGGCATATACGAGCATGAAATCATTGGCGGGAAGCAGGGAGCCTGACTGGAAGGACCACATGGTCAGGTTTGCAGGATCATCAGAGAGATAATACCCGGTGAGGTCCACATCCTGGCTCGTGGCATTATAGATTTCGATCCAGTCACTGTATTGCCCGAAATCCAGGTCAGCATGCACCGTGGCGTTGGAGGCCATGACCTCGTTGATATAAACCTGGGAGGAGAGGTCCATGGGCCACAGACACCCCCATATGATAACCAATAAAATTATTCTGAAGGGTCCGGGGGAGCTGGTTTTTTCAGGCATAAATGAGATCACAATGTTCCAAATGTAGCAAAAGATGTTGAACGCCCATTGGAACGATCCAGATAGTAATGAACCATTTATCAAGGCTTTCTTTTTCCATGACCCCATTCCACGGGTCATCGTTGCACAATGGGAACAAAATTACCCTGTG
>JAHEEC010000128.1 GCA_024640885.1 Bacteroidota bacterium
GGTAAGTTCCGACCTGCACGAATGGTGTAACGATCTGGGCACTGTCTCAACCATGAGCTCGGTGAAATTGTAGTTCCGGTGAAGATGCCGGATACCCGCGACGGGACGGAAAGACCCCGTGAACCTTTACTATAGCTTAACATTGATTTTGGGTAAGTGATGTGTAGGATAGCTGGGAGACTATGAAGCGGCTTCGCTAGGAGTCGTGGAGTCAACCTTGAAATACCAGCCTTCACTTATCTGGAGTCTAATCCCTAACGGGAGACAGTGTTTGGTGGGTAGTTTGACTGGGGTGGTCGCCTCCAAAAGAGTAACGGAGGCTTCTAAAGGTGCCCTCAGCATGATTGGTAACCATGCGTAGAGTATAATGGCATAAGGGCGCTTGACTGTGAGACTGACAAGTCGAGCAGGTACGAAAGTAGAGCATAGTGATCCGGTGGTTCCGTATGGAAGGGCCATCGCTCAAAGGATAAAAGGTACTCCGGGGATAACAGGCTGATCGCTCCCAAGAGCTCATATCGACGGAGCGGTTTGGCACCTCGATGTCGGCTCGTCACATCCTGGGGCTGGAGAAGGTCCCAAGGGTTGGGCTGTTCGCCCATTAAAGTGGCACGCGAGCTGGGTTCAGAACGTCGTGAGACAGTTCGGTCCCTATCTGTCGTGGGCGTAGGAGATTTGAGAGGACCTGACACTAGTACGAGAGGACCGTGTTGGACAGACCTCTAGTGTACCTGTTGTGGCGCCAGCTGCATGGCAGGGTAGCTACGTCTGGAAGGGATAAGCGCTGAAAGCATCTAAGCGCGAAGCCTCCCTCAAGATGAGATCTCCCTTAAGGGCCGTTATAGACGATAACGTTGATAGGCTGCAGGTGTAAAGGCGGTAACGTCATAGCCGAGCAGTACTAATTGCCCGTGAGCTTTTTTTGAAGGTCAATTAAAAAATCCTTCTTCCGATATGTTAATCTTATTTGAAGATTTTAGGTGACTATTGCATTGGGGAACCACCTCTTACCATTCCGAACAGAGAAGTTAAGCCCATTCGCGCCGATGGTACTGCATTTGTGGGAGAGTAGGTCGTTGCCTATCTTTTTTATCCCACCTGGTTCGCCAGGTGGGATTTTTTTATGAACTCCGCCCTTTCAAAGATTTATTCCGGAAGATCAATGACAAACCGCTGTAATGGTTGCAGGAATATGGTTCAACGGCGGGCCAGTCACCCCTGGGGATTCAAAAATGTTTGATACTTTGTTAATTTCTATCCCCGGCAAACCCACCCAATTCTAGTCCAGCTTATTAACTTAGTGTGTTATAGCTCCCATCCAGGTGAGAAGATCTTTTTGTATATACCTGTTCCTGATCCTAATTTCGGTCGTATCGAACGGACAGGTGATCGATACCAGTAAAAATATCAATACCTGGAAGTTGATGCATAACTTTACAAGGTTCGAAGAGACCCCCCTTGATACAAACCTGCACCAGGTGCAGCGTGATTACAACCCGGCATACAAAGAGGGTTTCAGTTATGAATCAATTGGGATACTGGGCCATGCCCTGAACCACGTGGACTTCTTTCTGCGACCGGAACAGGATGCCTTCGTGTTTGGAAGGGCCTGGGAACCTTACCTGAAGACACCCGAACGAACCATTTTTTTCAATACCAAAACCCCTTTCACATCCCTGGCATATTCAACCAATCCTTTCATAGAGTACAGGGAAGAGAATGTGGAAGCGTTGCATACACAAAATTTCTCCCCCTTTACCAATTTCGGGATCGTGTTTAACATTTTAGCGGGTAAAGCGTTATATGAGAACCAGGCCACCAGAGTCAACAGGGTGGGTCTTTTTGGCAGCCATGCAAAAGATAGGTACAGCATTTTCGGAACATTCTACTACAATGACTTCAAAGTCCAGGACAATGGAGGGCTGGAAGATATAGAGAGCTTCCTGGCGGAGGAAGAGGATAAACTCTGGCTATACAGTGTGAACCTGATTGATGCAAAATCTCATTACCGGAACCTTTCTTTGTTCCTTACCCAGAAATACAACCTGGTGGAACGCAAGACCATGACCGATTCACTTGGACATAAGACCACCACCGGTAAGACCCTTTCCGTTTCGCACCAGCTCAATTTTGAACGGCATTTAAAAGATTATGAGGATCGGGTGAATCCCTCGAACCTTTCTCCCCTGTATGAGAATTATTACTACGAGATCCAAAATCCCAGGGATTCAGTTTCGGAGGATATGCTCTCCAATGTCTTCCAGTTGATCCTGGGTGATCCCGATTATGACAAGATCTCTGCAAGGGTATTTGTGGGAGATGAACTCAGGCGCTTTGGCGCACTTTCTCCCCATATGGTACCGGTCTTTTCCCATGTGGATACCATCACCACCATGCCCCTTGCCCTGGACTCCATTTTCAGGGATTCCGCGCAAAGTGTCTTCACCAATGAGTTTTTCAATGACGTTTATGTGGGGTTTCACATGGCGGGACCGACTACGGGGACCTGGGACTGGGTGGTTGGGGGAAAGTATTACCTGCTTGGATATCAGCAGAACAATTTCCAGGTGGATGCCACCTTTTCAAGGAAGTTGATGCAGAAAGCGGACCTGGGGATCCGGGGGAGCCTGGAATTGAAACGGCCCCACTATTTCACCAACACCTATTCATCCTCATTCTTTAAATGGCAGAATGATTTCCCTTCTCTCTTCAGCATCAAGGGCGAGGCGTTCATTAAAGGTGACAGGGACCGGATGGATGTCCGGGCCGGAATAGCCTACCTTAGTAATTTTGTGTACTGGGACCAGCACGCCCTGCCGCAGGTGTATGATACGGATCTCCTCATTTTTTCGGGTTATTTTTCCCGGCATTTTCAAATATCAGGATACAATTCTGAAACCAAGTTTCTGGTTCAGTACACCACTGCAGATGAAGTGCTCAGACTGCCTCTGGCAGCTATATATACATCCAACTACTGGGACCAGTCGCTCTTTAGAGGAGCCCTGGTGACCAACCTTGGATTTGATCTCTACTACACCACCAAGTACAAAGCCAGCAGTTACATGCCGGCCACCGGAGTTTTTTATCTCCAGGATGAGTACGACGTGGGTGGATTCCCTTTTCTTGATGTGTTCCTTGCCTTTCGGGTGAAACGCACCCGGATCTACGCCTCCCTTAACAACATTTTGGAGGGGATAGGATTTATAGGGAACAGCTATTTTACCACTTACCGGCATCCCATGCGACCCAGGAATCTCCGGTTTGGATTGGTTTGGACGTTTTATGATTGAGCATTTATTCCAATATATATGAAGCATCGACATTTCGGTCTGAAAAGTTTAGCATTCCTGTTCATCGTATTCATCCCGCTTATCCTTGTCTCCTGCAGCCGCAATGGAGAGCCAAGGTTCAGGGATGTGGAGAACCTTAATCCTGAAAAGCCTTCCAACCTGGAATTGATCAGGAGAAAGGGAATTCTAAAAGTGGTGACAGAATTTAATTCCATCAGTTACTTCATCTATCGTGGTCAACCCATGGGTTTTCAGTACGAAATGCTCCAGGAGCTTGCCAACCACATGAAACTCGAACTGGAGGTGAAGGTGAGCAACGACCTGGAGAAAAATTTCTCAGATCTCGAAGAAGGCAAGGTAGACCTGATTGCCATGAACCTGACCGTTACATCAGAAAGGAAGGAAAAAGTGGCTTTCACTGTTCCCCTGCTCCAAACAAGGCAGGTGCTTGTGCAGCGAAAACCAAATCGATGGGAGGAAATGAATCAGAAACAGCTGGAATCCAGCTTGATAAGGAACCAGTTGGACCTTTCGGGGAAGACAGTATATGTACAGTCAGGTTCCGTATATGCCGAACGCCTTCGTTCTCTTTCTGATGAGATCGGGGGCGGCATCAGGATCAGCGGGGTGCAACTGGAATCGGAACAACTGGTCCAGCGTGTAGCGCTCGGGGAGATCGATTATGCCATCTGCGATGAGAACGTGGGCATTGTCAATACCCTCTATTTTCCCCAGCTGGATGTGGAAACCGCCATATCTTTCCCACAGAATGTGGCCTGGGCTGTCCAGCTTGACTCCGACAGCCTCCGGGCAGAGATCAACGACTGGTTGGTCAACTACAGGAAGAGCAGCGGGTATGCTGTCCTCTATAATAAATATTTTAAAAACAGGCACTCTGCCAGGAACATTCATAGTGAATTCTATACCCTTAGCAGTGGAAAGATATCCAGGTACGATGATATCATTAAGAAGGAGAGCGAAAGAATTAACTGGGACTGGAGGTTGCTGGCATCCATGATCTACCAGGAATCCAGGTTTAATCCCGAAGCCGAGTCATGGGCGGGTGCCTATGGCCTGATGCAGCTGATGCCCAATACTGCCGACAATTACGGGATCACCAAGACCTCACCACCTGCTGCCCAGATCCGAGCCGGCGCCAGTTTTATTAAATGGCTGGATGATAGATTCTTAGATGTCATTCCGGACAAGGATGAACGGATAAAGTTCGTACTTGCATCCTACAACATCGGGTTTGGACATATCCAGGATGCCAGGAGACTGGCGGAACGGTATGGCGATAATCCCAATATCTGGCAGGGGTGTGTGGAGGAGTGGCTCTTAAAGAAGGCAGATCCGCAATACTATTCGGACCCGGTTGTGAAGTATGGCTATGCCAGGGGAATTGAGACATATAACTTTGTGAACGAGGTGATGGCCCGTTACGAGCATTATAAAAATATTGTAAACAGCGATGTCATGGCAGCTTGGAGGCCAATTGCAGAAATTCACTTAGCATCATCGCAGTAGCACCCCAGACCTTCTCTCTGCCTATCCTGTAAAAGGGTGCAACTACCGTTCTGCCATGGCTTACCAGCTGCTCTGAGCTTTGATTCCCTGGATCAAGCAGTTCTTTCAGTGGGATCTCGATTACAAACTGGACCTCGGAAGCATCCGGGCGAAAGACTGGGGTCTTTTCGGTACATCCCACGAAGGGCGAAACCAGGAAATTACTTACCGGGATATGCAGTTTTGTCAGTGAACCGAGGATCTCGATCTCTTCACTGATGCCAAGCTCCTCGCGGGTTTCACGCAGTGCCGTATTTTCTAACGATCCATCTTTCTCTTCCCATGCACCACCCGGGAAACTCACCTGGGCACTGTGGGGCCCGTCATATTCGTTCCTTTTGATCAGGACAAGGCAGATCTCACCATCATAAGGGTACAGAAGGATCATAACTGCCGCCCGGCCCGGATCCGATTCATGATGGAATGTACCCCTGAAGGAGGGTGCCATTTGTTCATGGGCCCGATTGCCCGGAAGTACTCCGGATAGAATCCTGCGCCAGCCTTCCCGATTTATTGATCCCTGCATTGGATGGTGTCGTTCTGACTCTGTAATTTCAGAGGGTATATTCCAAACAGCAAAATAGAGAAATTGTTTTTACCGGGTAGCAGATCCGGATCGGAAAAAGAGAAGTAAATCAATCGGGGATCAAAATAACCGCCTCTGTCCCGTGGGTTCCCTGTGGTGAGGCAAGGTCATTCAGTGTATAGGAGATCTTGGTTCTCTCCAGTGTATTGAATAAGTTAATTAGCTCATTCACAATAACTAAGCCCTTTCCCGTTCCATTTGAATGGCCGGATGAAGCGGAGGAAAGTCCCGGGCCGTTGTCCCTGACCGAAATACAATGGCTTCGCCCGTGACGGGTGACGCTGATCCTCAGTTCGCCTCCCCTGGTCATCTGCCTGATGCCATGCTTGATGGAATTCTCCACGAAGGAATGGATGAGCATTCTGGGAATCCTTGTCTCAAGATCAACCTCCTGGGTTGAAATGAATTCAAAGCCGAAGAGATCCTTACTCCTGAATTGTTCCAGCGCAATATAATCCTGTATGAATTCAATCTCCTCCTTCAATGTGCTGAAGATTTGATCCGAATGCTGGATGGTCTGTCTTAACATCCTGGCGTATCGAACAAAAATATCATAGCCCTTTTCATGATCCTTTCCCGTGGCATAGAGGGAACCTATATTATTCAATACATTGAAGGTGAAATGAGGATCGATCTGATTTTTCAAAGCCAGGATTTGTAGTTTGATGATCTTATTCCTTGCCAGGAACTGTTGATTCGCCCTGAATTTCTGCATCCTGTAGATTACAAATACGAGGAAGGAGGTTAGGGCATAAAGAAACAACAACATCGGTATTTTAAGGGAATAGAGGGGATTCCTGTCATACTGGAGGATATAACCCATGTCCTCAAATTGGGCATAGAAGCAGATTTGCCCCGCTCTGATTACCTGTGTGAAATAAAACGGATAGCTGCCTGCATCCAGGTCCACCACCAGCGGATGTTTTAAATCCCTGGTCAGGATGGCAAAAGTGCCATATTTTTCTCCAGTAAAGATATATTCCGGCAGGCCGTCCTGGTCGAGATCCTTAAGATCGAGGGGTTTTCCTCTGAAGAGTACGGGCGTGTTGAATATCTCTGCCACCTCCAGATTTTTATCCAGGCAGGTGACCTTGCCCTGCCGTGCATTCAACAAGAGGATCCGGGACCCGTTCTCCATATGATCAGATGTGAGGAAATACTGGCCCCTCTCTGCCCGGGCCAGGGACCTTGAATTCAGATGACAGCCCTGATGGTTAAAAAGGTAGATCCGGGGCTGATCCGACTCATTGCCATAGGAGTCGTGCAGGACGGCCAACAGGATACTGTCTCCATCCCGAAATGGAGCAATTTCCAGATTCGATGGGTAACCCTCAAATTCAACAGGGTCGAAGAAAAATTGCAGATCCTTATCCAGTACCATCAACCATGAACTGTGGTCGCTGAAGGGTATATAGGTATGAAAGTTCCCTGTAGCCGATGTATTCACCAGGATCTCCGGCACCGAATCAAGATCCACATCAAATAAACTGAGTTGGTAGAGGGCAACCCCGATCTCGGGGGAAACCATTAGTTCATTCCTTGCAATATCGTACCGGTATATACTCCTTGGAAGTTTACTGTAACCCGCTGAAATTGAAAATATAAGGGTTTTACCCCGTCCATCCTGGAAATCGAATAGCCCGGCAATATGGGAGGTGGGCACATCCAGATCAAAATGGATGGTATCGTTGTGATAGACCAGGCGGTCTGTAAGCATAAATTTTTCAGGGTCCTCGGAATCCAGAATGTTCAGGAGGATCGAATCCCCTCGCAGGGTTAAAAGATAGATCTCCTCTATACCATCTCCGTTGCAGTCTCCGGCGTAAACATATTCATGGTCCAAAGGTTGGGACCTCAGGTTGTTTTGGGAAACCAACAGTTTCTCATCCAACAATATGATCTTCAACAGGGTGCTGGTGGGATCGATCTCAATCTCTTCGCTCTCACCATCGCCGTCCAGGTCGGAATAATAGACCTGGGTGATTCCCGGGGTCAGGATTTTTTCAATGACCTTCACCTTGTACCGGTTGATCTCCGGGTCAACGATAAGCACCAACATGATCGAAAGTGCTGCCCCGATGAACAGTGGATGAGTTCCAACTTTGATGGCAAACCGTTTAATCATGTCCCTGGATCCTGGTAACTCATGGAGTTGAACCTGCCTGGTCTGAAAATAAGAAAGTAACCCATCTTATCATCTTTAATTGAACCGGATGCTTTTGTCGGGTGAGATCCTTGCAATGATCATGGAGGGAATCAAAAGGAAGAGGAAGGTGACAGCAATGGTGCCAGCGTTAAGCATGAGGATGTGAAAAATGTTCAGGTTGATGGGGACCGTATCCAGGTAATAAGAGCTGGGATCCAGGGGGATCAGGTCCAGG
>JAHEEC010000129.1 GCA_024640885.1 Bacteroidota bacterium
TTTGTGGATCCTGGATGAACTGAGTTTTGACAGCTTCCATGAAAACTATGAAAACCTTTACCGGATCGTCGTCACCATGCATAGTCCGGACGGTGATATTTTCAGCACGGGAACTGCCGCGCCGCTGGCTCCCGCCTTTGAAGAATCTCTTCCCGATATCCTTGAAACAGCGAGATTTCGTCCCTTCTTCAGAGAAATGCTGGTTGCTCACGGAGAGGAAATGTTCTATGAAAAGGATGTTGCTTTTGCAGATAAGGAATTCTTCCGCCTGTTTACACATCCCTTTATCCATGGCTCGGACCAGGATATCTTTCCGGAGATAAACTCCGCAGTGATCTCGGAGGCATATGCGCAGAAGTACTTCGGGGAAGAAAATCCCATTGGTAAAACACTCAATGTAAATGAAACCACCCTCACCATCTCCGGTGTGATAGAGAACGTACCCATTAACTCCCACCAGCATTTCAGCATCCTGATCAATTTTGAGATCATCGAGGAATTTGGCTATTCAATTCATTGGGAAAGTCTCTCCCATAACGCCTATGCCCTGCTTAGCGAACATTCGGATCTCACGGCTCTGAAAACCCAAATCGACACGCTGACCAATGAGCTTTACAGCCACGGGGCCTATGAATTCAATCTGCAGCCCCTGTCGGAAGTACACCTCAGGTCCTCCTTCGATTCGGATCTATACGGCCACAGCGAACCCACTTTCCAGTACATCCGGATATTTGTTCTGATCGGTGTATTTATCCTGCTGATCTCTGTCATCAATTACATCAACCTGGCCACCGCCCGCTCCACCATGCGGGCCCGTGAAGTGAGTGTACGCAAGGTATTTGGAGCACGACGGGGGCAATTGATCAGACAGTATATGGGTGAATCCTTTCTGCTTTGCCTGATGTCTTACCTGCTGGCCATGCTGCTGGTGGAAGCCGCGCTTCCCTCCTTCAATGCCTTCACAGGAAAAGAAATGGGTATCAACTATGCAGATGCCAGGTTCTCCCTGGGAATCCTTGTAATCTTCCTGCTAACCGCCCTGGGTTCTGGAGCCTATCCTGCCTTGCTGCTTTCATCCTTTACACCTGCCAGAACCTTATCGGGAGATATCAAAGCCAGCCCCTCCTCTTTCAGAAGGATACTGGTTATTCTGCAATTCTCGATCTCTATTCTGATGATCATATGCACTGGCATGGTCTATCGTCAACTCACGTTTATCCAGAATCGCAACCTGGGAATCCATGCGGATCAGACCATATACTTCCCTGTTACGGGGAACATAGGGAAGAACATATCCTATTTGAAAGAAGCGTTGTATGCCTACCCGGGCGTATTGGGAGTGACCAACAGTGATGGTCTGCCAACCTATTCAGGAAGCTGGACCTACGGATTCCGGTGGGAGGGGAAGAAAGAGGAGGACCAATCCATCATTTATCTCACCAAGACAGACCCAGATTATATCCCCACCTTCGGACTTGAATTGACAGAGGGCCGGAACTTTAACCCTGATTTTCCCTCCGATTCAGCCAATTTCATCATCAATGAAACAGCCGCAAAAATGATGCGGCTGGAAGAGCCCGTGGGAACAAGATTCGGACTCTGGGGAATGAAAGGAGAAATAATCGGTGTCCTGAAAGATTATAACTATAATTCACTCCATAAAGAGATAGAACCCTTGTGCTTGTTCATCACCAATCCATTAACTTCAGAACCCTACGGATATTTATGCATTAAAATGGAGGGAACGAATATCCAAAAAACCATGGCAGATATTGAACGCACCTGGAAAAAAATAGTTCCTGGCTCCCCTTTCGACTATAAATTCCTGGAGGACGAGTACGCCAGTCTCTATGTAACAGAAAGCCGAATGCGCAGCCTGTTTGTCCTCTTTGCAGTCCTGTCTGTTTTCCTGTCCTGTCTCGGACTCTACGGTTTATCCTCGTTTATGGCAGAGAAAAGAACCAAGGAGATCGGCATCCGGAAAGTCATGGGTGCAAGCACCGGGCAAATCCTCACCCGCTTCTCCTGGGACGCCATGAAATGGGTCCTGATTTCGAACCTGATCGCCTGGCCCCTTGCCTGGTTATACATGGACCGCTGGTTAACAGATTTTGCCTACCAGGCAAAAATCAGTCTCTGGATATTTATACTCTCCGCTTTCCTGGTCCTCCTGATCTCGCTGATTACCCTCAGCTTCCAGGCCCAGAAAGCCGCCCGTATCAATCCTGCCACCTCTTTGAAACTGGAATCCAGCTAACGTCTATTACATCAAACTTGTCCTAAAAAAAATCAATAATGTCCTATTTATTAAGTTTTTAGGGACTTATTGAGGTCGGTAGCGGATTCGAACCGCTGTAACTGGTTTTGCAGACCAGCGCCTAGCCACTCGGCAAACCGACCATCATTTCATTATTCAGGCATCAAATCCGCGGCGGATTACCTCACTTTGTTCGGTGAGCTCACTCCTTCCAGGAGTTCGGTTCGAACCGCTGTAACTGGTTTTGCAGACCAGCGCCTAGCCACTCGGCAAACCGACCGGGTTTTTTGCTTCGTGGTGCAAAATTAGCAATTTTTTTATAGTGAAGGCAACCTCCGTTCCTACTTCTGTTTCAGAAGCCAGAGGATGCGGTCATAGGAGATGATGTAATGGATGGCCACGATGGCTGCGAACACCCAGGCCAGGGTGAACATGGCAAGTCCGGTAAGCATCCAGGTGGCCGTTGAGAAAAGCCCAAGTTCAAGGATCAGCCTGATCCATCCCGGGGTCTGAACCACTGTTTTTCCAGACCTGCTGGGATCATCCCTCACTGCAAATACACCCCAGAGAACGGCAAAGAGCAGGGGGAGCAAAATGGCCATGGGGATTTTCCACCACTCATCCTGCATGGTGTAACCGAAGACACCGCAAACAACCATGCCGGTTACCTCCAGGAGGAGCCTCAGGAACAGGTTCACGGGATGGTTTGACATTCTTCAGGATTATATATTACATAACAAAGAACCGGGTGCTATGGTTGGAGCCGGGCAGCCGGGGATCTAAAAGGAGAGGATAAAATCGGTCAGGTTCACATCCTTATTAAGGTTCAGTTTCTTTCTCAACCTGTAGCGGTGGTTTTCCACACCCCGGTAGGAGATTCGCAGCAGGGGCGCGATCTCCTTGGAGGAGAGGTTCATCCTGAGGTAGGCGCATAACCTCAGGTCGCTGTTGGAGAGCTGGGGATATTTGGCCATCAGCTTCTGCAGGAACTTCTCATGGGCCTTTTCAAAATGGAACTGGAATACCTTCCAGTCGTCCATGCTGGAAATGTTGCTATCGATCTTCTTGATCAGGTTGCTATAGTATTTTTCGGGGAACCGGGTTCCCAGGTCCTCCTTCTGCTGTTTGATGGTCTCTTTCAGTTCAAGCAGAAACTCGTTCTTTTTTATGATGGCCATGGTCAGGTTGGCAAGCTCCTTGCTTTTGAATGACAATTCTGCATCAAGTTTCTCATTTTTCAACCTGATCAGCTCCTTCTCCTTGGATTCCTTTATTTTGTGTTCCCTTACCCTGATCCGCCTGATGAGCCAGATCCTTCCAAGGAGCAGGCCCGAAAACAGAATAAGAGCATAGATGATTATGCTCAGCGTGCTCAGGTACCACGGGGGTTCCACATATAATATGATGTCCTCTTCCTTGCTCCTGTTGCCCCATCCATTATATGCACTGACCCGGATGGTGTAAACACCCGAAGGAATGCGGGCAAAATTGAAAACCGGCTTATCAAGGGGTTCGCTCCACTGGTTATCAAGCCCCTCTATGTAATACTGGAATGCCACCTTTTCACTGCTGTACATTGGAAATGCAAATCCAAGGATCAGGTCATTGGTATGATAGGGGACCCTGATGGTCTTTTGGTCCACAGGCAAATCCCTCCTCTTTCCTGTGCGCCCGCTCACGGTTACGCTTTCCAGCAACAACTCCTTGTCTTCGATCAGGTGGGAAAGATCGGGCCGGCCAGCCCGGAGGATTGCGTAACCATTGTCCATGCATAGCAAACCCTCTGTGGCACTGAGAGGAAGAATATTTTCATACCCCGAGATCAGGTGATCCTTGAACAGGTCTATGGGGTACTCTTTGACCAGTGTAACCTCCGAATCAAGAATCCTGAAAAGACCAATACCCTCATCGCTGATAAACCAGTAGTGGTGATCCTCGCCGGGAATGATCCGGTGAGATCCGGCAAATTTACCCAGGGCCCGGTTCATCTGTCCATGCAGTACAATGCTGTCATTTAAATCGTTATAGGTATAGATCTCCCGGCCCGTCGTAAAAACGATCCTGTTTTCGATATTGAAAACCTGGATATCGAAATCCTTTCCGAAGACCGAATCACCCAGGTAGCTGATCCTCAGGATGGAATCCTGATCATCGTTTAGCTTCAGCCTGTAAATCCCCCTGTGCATATGACCGGCCCACAAATTATTGTTATAATCAAGTTCCAGATACCTGATCAGGTCGTTGAATCCGGGAAGTTGGTAAGCATAACGCCAATTCCCTTCCACCTTATTATAAAACACAATGTTGGAGTAGGTGGATTGTACAAGGACATCCTCTTTGAGTGGATCCCTGATGGCGCTGATCCCCCCCGAAACGATCGAAATCCATTCCGGCTCGTGGTTTTCAATTCGGAAGGTGCCCCCGTTGTGATTGACGATCAGTTGATCATCAAACACATTGCAGCTCCAGGCCTGTCCCTGGGTCCCCGGGACAATCATGAAAGGGATGCCCACATCTTCCCACTCCCGGTAAAACACCCCCTGGTTGGTGCACAGGTAAAGATCTCCCCTGAATAATGCCGCAGAATAGACCGCACCTATCTCTTCGTTGATGTAGAAAGTATAGGATGGATCCACCAAAAAAGAGATACAGTCAACCCCCTGGTCCATGGAGATCCATAGGTTGCTCTGCGAATCACAGTACATTCCCAGCACCGTATTGTTCTGCAGGCCGTGGTCATTGTTGATCCGATGAAGCAATTTCCCCTCCGGGTTGAACATCACGATCCCGTCCAGCAATGTGCCGATCACCATGTTCCCGTTAAAGGTAATGGTGCCGCGGTTAATCTTGTTTTCCGAAAAGTAATCCCTCCACTCCTCCAGGAAAGGGGACAAACGATTTTCTTTATAGAGGTATAGCCCGTTGGACGCAGTGCCGATCACCAGGCTGGAATCGGGCCGCTCCAGGACAAAGTGGATCACATCCCGGGTGAGCTCAGGGTAAATCACGAAAGGTTTTATAATTGTGTCTTCCAGGGTGTATAATCCCTTTCCTGAGAGGTGCATGCATAGCTTACCTCCCACATTGCTTATGGAATTGATCAGTGCATCATCAGGCCGAAACTTTTTGAATTCTTCATTTTCATAAAGAAACACCGAAGAGAAGGAATGAAAATATATTTTGTCACCGATAATGACCGTATTCCAGAACTCCTCATTCAGGCTGAAAAGTGGTTCAGCCTTCGGTGTCAGGGACTGATAAGAGAGTTTTCCCATGGGATCCCGTTCCCAGAATCCAATCTCCCTGTAACCGCTGGTATATATCCTGTTGTGGCGATCCACCGCAACAGATCGGATCACTGTTCCGTTGGGAGAAGGGTAGAAATTCCAGTTAACCCCATTGAATTCGATCAGCCCCACATTATTGGCACCGTATATAAATCCGTTCTGATCACTTGTGATGGACCAATTCTGGCTCTCGGCACCATACAACTGCTTTGTAAAATTGAGGACCACATAGGGATCCTGCAGCTGTGCAGTTAACGGTGCAAAGGCAGCCAAAAAGACCAAAAACGCCATGATCCTGGCCTTAAAGAATTGATTCAGGGGTCCCATTTAACCCGAAATTAGATAAAATCACGTTAAAAAGAGTACAATAATTTGTTAATTTTTAAATATTTAAAGTCCATTAATTTGAGAAATTGCCGGAAACTTCGGAAATTTATTATTCTATATTTCAATCTTATAGAACCTGATGTCGGAAACTCGATGAGTTAATGATGAATCGAATAACGGCATACTTTCTTCTTTGAGGGGCAGAGGTGTAATGTTTTTGTGGACTGGCCTCTGATTTTTCCTGAACTTGATTACAAGAATTCTACCAAACCCAATAAACAAATCATTATGCGAAAACTTTACCTGTTCCTATTGCTTACCCTGTCTGCCTCCTGGGCCCTCTCCCAGCAGCAAGCTGAAATTTCCGGCAGGGTAACGGACATACATGATGCCGGGATCCCGGGGGCCACTGTGATGGTGAAGGGAACCCAGCAGGGAACCATCACTGACCTGGATGGGAACTACCTCATCTCCTCCGTTCCCGCCGATGGAGTGCTTGTCTTCGGTTTTATCGGCTATAAATCCCAGGAAATGAGTGTCTCCGGAATGACAACCCTCAATGTGCAGCTTTTGGAAACCGCCTTTGATATGGATGAAGTGGTGGTCATCGGATATGGTACCGCCGCCGTGAAAGATGTCACCGGTACCATCGCAGTGGTAAAGGCTGACGAAATCACCGGCCAGCCGGTCCCCAATGTGGCCGAGGCCCTGCAGGGCAAGGTAGCGGGAGTGATGGTGTCCAACAATGGTGCACCCGGAAGCACACCAACCATCAGGATCCGGGGACTGGGCACGGTCCGTTCCGATGCCAGTCCGCTGTACGTGGTTGACGATGTATTTGTGGATGATATCAGTTTTCTCTCGCCCAACCAGATCGAGACCATCACGATCCTGAAGGATGCCTCTTCGGCAGCAATTTACGGGGTCAGGGCTGCCAATGGGGTGATCATTATCACCACCAAAACCGGGAAATACCAGAGTCCCAAGTTCAACTATTCCGGATATGTGGGAATCCAGCAGGTTTCCAATCTCCTGGGCCTTGCTGACAAGGACCAGTACCTTGCCCTGGTGAATGAGAAGATCGCCGTGGGCGAGGACCGGGGTACTTCCTCCACACCATTTGATCCCAATGCATATACCGACAATACAAACTGGTTCAAAGAGGTTTTGAATCCCGCCACCATCCAGAACCACAACATCGGGATCACAGGCGGCAGCGAAATGGCCAACTACTATTTCGGGATCGGTATCACCAGCCAGGATGGCCTTGTGAAGAATAACCACTACACCCGGGTGAACCTTCGGGGGACCTCGGATATCAAAGTGACCAAATGGCTGAGAGCCGGTTACGGGATCACGGTAAGCGGATCCAAATCCGACAATGCCGCCGATGTACTGGGGCAATCCTACATTGCCCCCCCGGCCTTCAAACCCAAGATTGACGAGGATACCTATACCGACCCTGTGATCCTGGGGTTCGGTAATTTCGCCAACCCGGCCGCCACCATAGAATATTACAATAACGTTTCCCAGGGCCTGAATACCCTGGCCAATGTCTTTGCGGAGATCAAACCCATACAGGACCTGACGGTCAGGAGTTCGTTTACCCTGGATGGCAGTTATTCCCAGAACAGGAATTACAACCCCTATTACTGGGTATCCGTGACCCAGAACGATACGCTCCAATCGCTCTCCAAGTCCAATGCCCAACAGTTGAACTACACCTTTGACAATACCATCACCTACAGCAAGGCGGTGGATAACCACCGTTTCACCGTCATGGGCGGCCTTTCCATGGTCCAGTTCAAGAGCCAGGGCCTCTCTGCGGCCACCAAGGGCGTTCCGTATTTTACCGGATCGACGCTCTACATCAGCAACGGTACCATCGACGATCTTACGGCAGGTGACTGGGGATCGCTGATCCGGAGCACATCCTATTTTGGAAGG
>JAHEEC010000051.1 GCA_024640885.1 Bacteroidota bacterium
CCCAGTAAGGCATCCATGCCGTTCCGACCTTGCTGATCACAGTGTCGGGGTCACCGATGATGATCTTGTCCACCGAGGGTTCATCCACCTCCACCAGTGAACGGAGATAGGCATTTAATTCCCCGGCTTTCATTATTTCCTTTTGTTCCGTTGCCGCCAGGGAGCCCGGGAACATTGCAATCCCCAGAGCGGCGGGACCGGTTGCGAGTATAAAATTTCTTCTCTTCATCATATGCATGGTTACGATTGATTGATAATTCGTTAAATGAGCTCAAAAGCCGGGCCCTACCCTGCTCATTGCGGATCCATCCACTCGACCCTGGTCAGGGGTTCATGCCTCCGGGCCAGGATTTCTCCGTAAAGTTCAGGCCTTCTTGCCCGCTTGTAGCGGTAACCTCCCGCCAGTTTCAGCTTATCGGGGGTACATGTGGCCACCACCACCTCGTCCCCCAGGGAGCGGCATTCTGCAAGGACCTCCCCGTAAGGATCCAGGATCATGGAGTTCCCGTTCTTCAGCTGGTCATCATCTGGACCTATGGGATTGGAGAAAACGGCATAGATGCCATTGTCATAAGCCCTTGCCGGCAACCACCGCATGAGCCATTCCCTTCCCTTGGGGCCATCGAACTCTTTCCGAAGGGCCTCCGGCTCCTTCACCCGGTTTTCCCAGAGCCTTCGATCGACCCATCCCCGCCCCGGCATGGGCGACGGGGTACAACCGGTCACATGGGGCATAAAGATGATCTCGGATCCCAGGAGGGTGGTGGCCCTCACATTTTCTATCACGTTGTTATCGTAACAGATCAGGATCCCGCACCTGCAACCGAACAGGTCAAAAACCACATATTCATCTCCGGCAGACAAGTATTTGCTGATAAATGGATGGATCTTCCTGAATCGGGCCACCAACCCCAGGCCTGTCACGCACACATAGGTATTAAAGAGCTTTCCTCCCTCCTTTTCCACCAGACCCGCCAGGAGGGCCACCTCATATTTCCCGGCCATTTGAATCAACCTCTCTACGCTGGGCCCTCCGGGAACCTCTTCGGCCAGCTCCTCCATCCCGGCTTTGTCAAGCTTCCTGAGGAAGCTGTATGAGGTGATGCATAATTCATGAAAGCATACGATCCTGGCTCCAAGCCCGGCAGCTTTTGAGGTCAGCGCCTCCATCACCGAGAGGTTATACTCCTTCTCCCCGTTGCGGGTCTGGAATTGTGCGGTGGCTATATTAATTATCTTCATTAAAACCTCGATTCATTAAGGGTTGTGGTAAAATCCATTAAATTTAAAGCATGAATCGTGAAAAAACCAGAGAAATGTTGGAGAAAGCCTTAAAAAAAGGCGGCAGGGTGCTTTTGAAACATTATGGGAACACCTCGGAGGTAAAGGTGAAGGAGAGCATCAGTTCGGTGGTTACGGAAGCTGACCTGGCCTCTGAAAATGCCATCATCAGGGTCCTCCTGGATACTCCGGAGCCCTGCAACATTATTTCTGAAGAAGCAGGGTATATAGACAGCGGCTCCCCCTTTACCTGGGTGGTGGACCCCCTTGACGGGACCTCCAATTTTGCTGCCGGGCTCCCATGGTTCGGGGTGATCATCGCATTGTTCCGGGACTCAGTACCCGTTCAGGCCGGCATGTACATGCCCGTTGAGGATCAGCTTTATTTCGCGGGTGATGGGGAGGGTGCCTGGAGGAACCGGGGGAAAATTAAATGCACCGATGCAAAGGATCTGGATGAGATCCTGGTCTCCTACTCTTTCGATTTCAGCAGCGATCCCGGAAAGACCGAACGTGAAATGGAATTGTTGAACAGGCTGTCAAAGAAAATCAGGAACACCCGGGCAACCAACTCACTGATCGATTTCTGTTATACCGCCGACGGCCGGTTGGGAGCGGCCATCAACCAGTCCACCAGGATCTGGGATATTGCAGCCCCCGCCCTGATTATTAAAGAAGCCGGGGGTATCGCATCAGACATTTCCGGATCTGCAATCCAATTTGACCTCTCCCCGGAATCCATCAATTCGAACTATACCATTGTGGCTTCCGGTTCAAAGGTCCACAGCCCCTTGATGAAAATCATTAATCAGACCTGAATAAAAACCGAACCCTTATGAAACCCTGTTTAACTAGCTTGCTCTTGTTGTTGATCCTTGCGGGTGTGCAGTGTGAAGCCCAGGATGAGATCCGTCTTCTGATCAGGGGCGATGACATCGGATCCACCCATGCCGCCGACCTGGGGTGCATTAAATCCTACCGGGAGGGGATCATGCGCTCGGTGGAGATCATGGTGCCCTGTGCCTGGTTCCCGGAAGCGGTTCGATTGCTCAACGAGAATCCCGGACTGGATGTGGGCGTTCACCTGACACTGACCAGTGAATGGGAAAACATCAAATGGGGGCCACTGACCGATGCCCCCGGCATCACCGACGAAGATGGTTATTTCTTTCCCATGATCTGGCCCAATGAGCGGTTTCCCGAAAACCGGACCCTGACGGGAGCACCCTGGGATTTGAAAGAGCTCGAGACGGAGATGAGGGCCCAGATCGAACTGGCCATGAAACACATCCCGCAGGTCAGTCACCTCTCCGCGCATATGGGTTTCACTGGCATGGATACACAGGTGTCTGAACTCTACGACCGGCTTGCAAAAGAGTACGGGCTGGAGGTCCGTATGGAAGCCGGCAGGGTCAAAAGATTCCCCATGGTTCAAAGCGGGGGGACATCCGGCGAGCGGATCGATGATTTCGTCGAAGGGTTGAATAAGCTGGAACCGGGTAATACATACCTGTTCGTGGAGCACCCTGCCCTGGCTGGCCAGGAAATGAAAGCTGTGGGTCATGACGGTTACTACACCGTGAATGAGGACCGCCAGATGGTCACCGAAATGTTTACCAGTGAAAAGGTGAAGGATGTGATCAGGGAGAGGGGCATCCGGCTTATCTCCTATGCCGACCTGGTAAAGGATGCAGGAGGAGATAAATAAAATTGAAACCTTTCAGGAAGGTATATGTTGAGGATTATAGCCATCGGGCTGCTGAGCGTGGTTACCGCAACAGGCTGTGTTTCTAATAAAAAGAAAGAGATGTCCCCGCTTGAAACAAATAAAATTGTGATCTACCAGGTTTTTACCCGCCTCTTCGGTAATACCGATACCACCAACACACCGTGGGGAACCATTGAAGAGAACGGTGTGGGTAAATTCAACGATATTACGGACGGGGCGCTTGAGGCGATCAAAGCCCTGGGGGTTTCCCATATCTGGTATACGGGGGTGTTGCACCATGCCATGGTTACCGACTATTCCGGCTACGGCATTCCTGGTGACGATCCCGATGTGGTCAAGGGAAGGGCCGGCTCTCCTTACTCGGTAAAAGATTATTATAATGTGAATCCTGACCTGGCCCGGGATCCCTCCCGCCGGCTCCAGGAGTTCCAGGAACTCATTCAGCGGACCCACCGTCACGGACTGAAGGTGATCATTGATATTGTCCCCAACCATGTGGCCAGGGTTTACCATTCCCTGACCAATCCGGAGGGGGTCGAGGATTTCGGGGCCTCCGACGACCGGGGTGTGGAGTATGGGAAACAAAACAATTTTTATTACATCCCCGGCGAGCCTTTCCAGGTGCCGGAATGGAAGGATGGATACAGGGTGCTGGGGGGAGAGATGCATCCGGGGGCCGACGGGATCTTCCAGGAATACCCTGCCAAATGGACGGGGAATGGTTCCCGCAGTCCAAGACCCGATATGTACGACTGGTACGAGGCAGTGAAGGTGAACTTCGGGATCCGTCCCGATGGAAGCAAGGATTTTGATGAATTGCCCCGGGGTTTTGAAAATCAATCCTTTGCCGCACATTATGAGTTCTGGCAGGGCAGGGATGTGCCCGACTCCTGGAAAAAGTACAGGGATATTGCCCTCTACTGGCTGGAGAAGGATGTGGACGGTTTTCGTTACGACATGGCTGAAATGGTTCCGGTGGAGTTCTGGAGCTATATGAACAGCGCCATCAAACTGGAAAGGCCGGATGCCTTTCTCCTGGCGGAGATCTACCAGCCTCACAGGTACCGGGACTACATCCGCCTTGGAAAAATGGACTACCTCTACGACAAGGTGGAACTCTATGATACCCTGAAAACAATCATGCAGGGACATGGATCCACCGACCGGATCGTTCCCATCCAGGAAGGACTCAAAGATATCGAACCCCACATGCTCCATTTCCTGGAGAATCACGATGAGCAACGCATTGCCAGCAAGGCCTTTGCAGGGGATGCATCCAGGGGAATGCCGGCCATGGTGGTTTCCGCCACCATCGGCACCTCCCCCATCATGCTCTATTTTGGCCAGGAAGTGGGTGAGCCGGGTGACGGGAATGCAGGGTTCGGATCAGAAACCCGGACCACGATCTTCGATTACTGGGGCGTGCCCCACCATATCCGCTGGATGAATGGGGGAAAATTCGATGGCGGTCAGTTGACTCCGGAGGAGAAGGCACTCAGGGAGTTCTACCGGAAGCTGCTCAATTTTACCCGCAACAGCAGTGCCCTCATGGGACACTACCAGGAGATCCACAGTTTCAACAGGAGCCACACCGAATGGTACAACGACAGGGTATTTTCATTTGTCCGCTGGCAGGAGGGTGAGCGGATGCTCTCCTATATAAGATCGAAAGAGAGTGAGCGGTTGATCATTGTCGCCAACTTTGACGCCAGCAACTCCTTTGGCTTCAGCCTTCAATTGCCTCCTGATCTTGTTGCGACCTGGAATCTACAGGATGGAACCTACACCCTGGGGGATCAATTGGATGACCGGACCATGGTGTTAACGGTTGAAAAGGGTCATGCGGCGGTCAGAATCGACATCGATCCACTGGAATCCTTGATCCTGAAAGTTCTCTAGCCGAATCCATTACTCGGGTGACACTTTGAGATCCCTGTCGATTTTCTCTAAAAAGAGCAGTTCGGCAATGAACTGCCAGTCAAAGGAGACAGCCTGGTTGGCCAGGTGCTCATGATGATCCTGGTCCAGCATGTAACCGTCAGGCTTGTTCAGGATGCGCGTCTTCCCGTAAACCTGTTCCAGAGTTCCGCGCAGGTTGGAGAATTCCTCATGCAGTTTCCCGATGCGGTCCAGGGCATCCTGTGCCTCTGCTTCGTTCTGGGCAGAATCATAGGCCTTCAAAGCCAGCAGGCTCGCGGCTGAAAAACGAACCAGGTTGTTTACCTGTTCATACACCTCAATCCTGTAGATATTCCTGGAGGCATTTGATTTCACTGCTGATATTTTCGCCGCGATGGAGTCACACTCCTGCACTACCTTTTCAGCCATTTGCAGCCGTTCAGCATGATGTGCGCTCCATATCCCGCGATGATCTGCATCCGGAAGGTCCATGACGGCATCCTCCAGCGGGTGGGGAAGCTTTACGAGGGACCTCCGGTCCTGGTGATCCATCAGCAATGCATTGTTCCACCATTCCACCGGCCCCTCAAGCCGGTCAATGAATGCAAATTCTTCCCCTGCCACCCGGTAGGAAAACTCCCTCTGGCGGAATGCCGATTTAATGGCATCCTTCTCCCGCTGATCCCCCGACCAGGAGTATTCTGCGAAAGCAATAATTCCCCGCATATACAGCTCGAAGTGGGGCGAATCATCGTCCCAGAGAGTCAGCAGCAATCCGTTGAGTCCCTTGTCTATGGAGGTCACAGTGAAGGTCCTTATGTTCTCCATGTTGCTCTCCTCCTGGGGCATCAGCACCCAGCGGGTCTGTCCTGCCGTGGCTCCCATGACCTGGAGTTCATGTGCCATGAACCACTCCATGGCTTTATCATTCCCATATGCCTCCGGATCGCTGTAATTCCAACGCATATAGACACAGTTCCTGGGAAACCGATCCAGGAACTGGGCCAGGTTGTTTTCATTCTGCTGCCAGATGCTGTCGACCACCTCCTTTTCCAGGTCAGGGTTGAACATGGGCCAGTAGACCCCTGCATGTTTCAGGGGCATATCGTCCCAGAAGATGGGAATGCGCCCGTTCTCCTCGGCGAATTTACACACCTTGTCCAGCCAGATCAATTGCAGTTCAAGGGGTGATTTCCCGCTGCCCCGCCCGGTGGTATGTACCTCGTCACCGCCCACATGCAGGTACCTGCCATGGGGTGTGGCTTCCAGTGCATCCCGGTAGAGGTCGAACTGCACCTTGTAGGTCCCGGAGGCCAGGGGATTGAAGGCCCAGTCACTGGCGGGATCGTCGCGGACGCCCTTGTAGATCTCATGTTTCAGGATAAAGGATGCATGGCCCAGACCCTGGATCAGGGGACTGATCTCGATGTTCCGCTCCATGGCATACTCGCTGAGGTTTCTCCATTCTTCTATGCTCAGTGCATCCGCAGATCCCACCGCCGGCTGACCTTCATAAACCAGCTTGTCCTCCATCTCGGCAATTATGGCGTTCACCTTGTAACCGGCCAGTTTATCCATTAAGTTGTAATAATATTCGGTTTTTTCCCGGTGGTGTTTCACATCCAGGTGAATGGCCCGGTATGAGAGCAGCGGGTAATCCTCAATGGTGCAGGTCGGAAGCGGGACTTCCTGCTCCTGCGCATCCTCCATAAGCTGTCCCAGGGTCATGAATCCATAGAGCAGGCCCGCCCGGTCCTTTCCCACAATGGAAATTTGTTTCCTGGAAATATCAAGGGTATAGCCTTCTGCTTTCAGATCCAGGGATCCGTCTATTTTAAAGATGACCTGTGCCATCTCTTTATGATCCGCCGGTTGAAGCGGCTTCAGGAGGCCAATCAATGCAGGGGGTTCACTCTGATCCAATGCAAAATACCCCTGGATTTCATCCACCGATAAAGCGCTGTTTCCGGTGATCTCCATTTTTTGGGGGAGGGGCAATAACCTGAAATCCCCGGTTTTCTCATCGGCTGGCTGGCAGGAGATAATTAACAGCAATGGGAGTAAAAGCAAGAGGAAAGTTTGTTTTTTCATGTCAAAAGGATTTGTTGCTTCAGGTACGGGGGGTTTGCCTGTAATATTTCAATGCATTCCTTTTTACCTCCGCAGTCGTGTACCTGACGTGCTTGCTGAGGAAGGCGAGTACGAATTCGGGATCTTTTTTTGAATATTCTCGGAGGACCCAACCCACCGCAGTTTTAGCAAACCGCTCCTGCCTCCGGATCAGGATATCACAAAAGCGTTCCACCTCCTGGCCATTTGCATGCAACTCGGAGGATTGCGCAAAAGAAACCACAGAAGCCCTTGCTTTCCAGAGGTAAGGGTCCCTGTTCCACTTTTTCAGGGTCCAGATCACATGCGGATCCCGTGAATTAATCATGGGTGTCAGGATCTTCACACTGAGCCAGTCTGTGGTATTCCAGTCAAAGATGTACCGCTCATCAAACCAGTCGTTGATCAGGCTGAGCAGGAAGGAGTTTTTTTTCTGCCCGAGCCAGAACAGCTGTACATAGAGTATGGCTGCAAGCTTTTGTTCTGCGAACCGGCCCTTGATCAGCCTGTTTACCAGGCCAACCTGCCTGTTCATGGAGAGCTGGTCCAATCCTTCCACCTTATTCATTTCCAGCAGAATGCTTCTGATTTCAGGAATGCCTGCACCGATAAACGGGATGGTGCCTTTCAGATACTGGTTCCACCAGTCAGCTTTTTCGGACCTTCCTGTGAGCCTGAGATCCTCGACAATTTTCTCGCTTATCTGATTCATCCGGGTTTGGGTTCCAATTCTAAAAATAGTTTTTTTAAATGGAATCCGGTCGAATGATTCCGAAATCTATTTCACTAAAATCCCATACTTACGAACATGCAGAAACCATAAATATTCCTTCAGGAACAATATTACCCTCCTCAAACCCTAAAAAATTTCCTCCTGGCTTTGATATACAGATTATATATTTTAATTTTGTTATATGTTCATACATATGGACATTTGTCTAACCTACACAAATTCAGAACTATGATGAAAAATTTTACCCTGAAAAGATTCTTTTCGAGAAAGGAAAACTGGCTTCTGCTGGCCATGGTCGGTCTCCTTTTTGTCTTTGGATGCTATGAATTCAAGGTTGTGAACCAGCCTACCGAGGGATTCAAGAACAGCACCTTTGATGTGAATATTGTCATGACCGAGGACAATGATGATTCTAATGACTGGACCTATGAGGACGGGAGCCTGACAAAACATGGCCTCTTCGGCGTCCTGCTTCCGCAGGGATGGACCATCTCAGACAGCATCCCGGTGAGGATCGAAGCGATGGATTCAATCTCAGACGGAGCTGGCGGATGGGTATTTCCCGGATCCGATCATTCCGGAGATTATGTGCTTGCCTGGAACGAAGAGCAGACCACCATGCTGAATGACTCCACAGCGGAACCTCCTCCGGGATACTACTGGTGGGGTGGCAAAACCACTACCGCAGTGGACATGGCCTTTTTTGACAGCCTCCATTTCACCCTCTCGGTGCTCACCGACGACCAGATGGGAGAGTTCTTCCTGCAATATGCTGCCGGGGATGTGGACTACTGGGGAAGGATGCCCTATGATCCAAATGTGATCACCGACCCGTTGCCCATCAACATTGTTGCAGGTGTGGGTGTTAACCAGGTGCTAAAGGATGCTTCCCTTTCGGTTTACCCGAATCCTTCTTACGGTGTCCTGACCATTGAAGTGGGAGGCTATAATGGCGCACCCATTGAAATGATGATGTATGACCTGAGGGGCAGGCAGGTGATGACCCGGCAGATCAATAATGCCCAAACCACCCTTGACCTGGTGGACCTGGCATCCGGTGTCTATGTGATTCGAATGGAGACCGGCGAAGAGGTGATCACAAAGAAATTTGTGAAACATTAGTGTTCCTGTCCGCCTGAGACAATAGATAAAGAAGATAAGTGATTCCCGGACCTGATCGAACGGTCCGGGAATCATTTGCCTGCGCTAAACTGCGAGAATGGTCCTGGCCTATATCACATGGAACGTTGATCCGGTCCTGTTAAAAACCGGGGCCATAGCCATCCGTTGGTATTCCCTCTTCCTGATGATCAGTTTTTACCTGAGTTTCAGGTTTGTGGTCCACATATACGAGCGGGAACACAGGGCAACAGGCATCATCTTTTCCTATGGTCTGTTCGTCCTGGCAGGACTCTTTATTGGAGGACGCCTGGTGCATTGCCTGGCCTATGAACCCGAATATTACCTGAAATATCCCTGGGACATCATTAAACCCTGGAGGGGTGAGCTGGGTGTGAATGCAAGGTTCGTGGGATACAGGGGCATGTCGGGACACGGTTCCGCCGTCGGCATTGTCCTTGGGATCATTCTCAATGCCATTCGCACAAGGAGCTCATGGGTCTGGATGGTCGACCGGGTGGCCCTGTTCGGGCCCCTGATCGGGTTCTTTGTAAGGATCGGGAACCTTTTCAATTCGGAGATCCTGGGTAAACCTTCGGATCTTCCCTGGGCCTTTATATTTGTCAGGGTGGACCAGGTCCCAAGGCATCCCGTGCAGCTTTATGAAGCGCTGGCCTACCTCGCCATATTCATTTTTTGCTACAGTTATTACCGGAAGAAGGCTGGAAAGGAGAAACCGGGAGAGTTTATCGGGCTGGTACTGCTCCTGGTCTACAGCAGCAGGTTCCTGCTGGAGTTTTTCAAGGCCCGGCAATCGGATGTGGAAGCCGGGATGGCATTGAACATGGGACACCTGTTGAGCATCCCTCTGATCATTGTGGGCCTGGCGCTGCTGCTCCGGCCGGTGCGCAGGGAGGGTCCGATCCAATTGAAAACCGAGAAAAAATCATGATGCTAAAGCTGCTATTCATCGGTTCCATCTTATTCTTTCTGCAGCCCATAAGGGCAACAGAGCCTGATACGATTTTTAACAACCAGTTCCGCACTGAGATCGGGGGATGGATCGCTGCAGATGCCACCTACTCCATCGCCCTTCCGGACGGAAGGACCCTGTGGCTCTTTGGGGATACATTCATCGGTGAAGTGGACGAAAACAACGCCATCATCCCCGGGTCCGGTTTCATCAGGAATTCAGCAGTGATCCAGGATGGTGATCTGCTGGAGACCCTTTTCGGTGGATCCCGCTCCAAACCCACTGACTTCATTCCCACTTTGAATCCCGATTCAACCTGGTACTGGCCGGAACACGGACTCCTGGAAAACGACACCCTCAGGATCTTTGTGGTGAAATTCAGGCACGACCCTGAAGGACCTCCCGGGTTCCAGTTCGCCCATGCGGGCAATGACATTGCCAACTTCACTTTCCCCGGACTTCAGTTCATAAATTCGGTCCCACTGCACCAACCTTCGGAGAATGGGGTGATCTACGGGGACCGGCTCCTGGAAGAAGGTGCATTTGTTTACATATACGGGAGAAGGAACGACGACCCGGATGTGAACATCCCCTACCCCCATGCCGCCAGGGCCCCCCTGGGGAGTGTCATGGATCAGCAATGGGAATACTTCAACGGATCCGGGTGGGCGGCCGATCCCATGGAAACAAGCCGGATCAACTCCTTCCAGGTCTCCCAGCAATACAGTGTAACCACCTACCGCGGCAAATTCATCCTGCTTACACAGGACATCTGGCTTTCCCCGAAAATCTGGTCATTTGTCTCCGACTCCCCCGTTGGACCCTGGGAAAACAAGAAACTGGTCTACTCCACCCCTGAAACCGGGGGTGGTACATTCACCTACAATGCCTATGCCCATCCCCAGTTTGACAGGGATGGGGAACTGCTCTTCTCCTATAATGTGAACGGGGATTTCTGGTCCATCTTCTCCAACGTGGAACTCTACCGGCCCCGGTTCATGAGAGTCCCTTACATGAACCTGGATTATGCTTTCTGGCCCAACGGAACCGGACCGGATAAACTGGCGGGACCTCAATCGTTTTGCATTTTTCCCAATCCTGTGCGTGACCTGGCCGTGCTCTCCCTCTCCACGGAGGTACCCGGGGAACTCTCCTCCGAACTGCTGGATATGAGCGGCAGGCCGGTGAAGATCTACCCCTCTGTAATGCTGGGGACGGGAACCCACAGGCTGGAACTGGATGTGCAACGGATCCCTCCCGGGATGTACCTGTGCAGGGTCAAATTTAACCAGGTGCCTTACACGCTCCCGGTACTTATATCATTCAATTACTAAAATCTACCAAATGTCATCTTCGATGAAATCCAAGTTCAAGATCATGATCCTCCTGTTCACGGCCCTCCTTGTGTGCACCGGAAAAAGCATGGCCCAGGATACACGGACCATCACCGGAAAGGTGGTTCATTCCTCAGACCAGGCGGGCATCCCCGGAATTGCCGTATTGGAGAAAGGGACCCGCAACGGGACCATTACAGGCCTGGATGGAAACTATACCATCACCGTATCCTCTTCGGCCCAATCCCTTACTTTTTCATTCGTGGGACTGAAGACCAACGAGGTCGCCATCGGCCAGCAAACCGCAATTAATGTGACCATGGAAGACGATATCATCGGGCTCGAGGAGGTGGTGGCAGTGGGATACGGGAGCGTGAAGAAGAGTGACCTTACCGGCTCGGTGGGTTCGGTGAAGATCGACGAGCTGAAGAAAAATCCGGTGACCTCCCTGGACCAGTCGCTCCAGGGAAGGGTGGCCGGTGTGCAGGTGGTCCAGGTGTCGGCTCAGCCCGGTGGAAATACCCTTTTCAGGGTGCGCGGGGGGAACTCCATCTATGCCGGGAACGAGCCGCTCTATGTCATTGATGGCATGCAGGTAAACTCATCTGAAAATCTCTCCTGGATCAGTGCACCTTCCATCAATGCAATGAGTTCCATCAACCCCAATGATATCGAATCCATCGAGATCCTGAAAGATGCCTCCGCCACATCCATTTACGGGGCCAAGGGAGCCAACGGGGTGGTGCTGATCACAACCAAGCGGGGGAAATCAGGTGCCGACAGGATCAATTTTGAATCCTATGTGGGCATGCAGCAAATTGCAGGAAGGATCGAGGTCATGAATGCCACGGATTACGCCATTCTCTTTGATGAAGCCGGAGCGAATGCGGCGGCCGACGATGGCGACACCTATGTCCCGGCTTTCCCTGACCCGGGATCCCTGGGAGAAGGGACCGACTGGCAGAGCGAGATCTACCGCACCGCCCCCACCCAGAATTACCAGCTCTCGTTCTCCGGGGGAAATACCAGTACCCAGTATGCCATCTCTGCCAACTATTACAACCAGCAGGGCATCATCGTCGGTTCAGACTTTAAGAGATACTCCTTCAGAACCAACCTGGACCACTCCATCAGGAACAAATTGAAAGTGGGTACCAGCTTTTCCCTCAACCGGACCAATGCCAATACGGTTGGTTCGGCCACCCAGGCCGGCTTCTTTCCGGGTGTGGTGAATACTGCGCTGACCTTCAGCCCGGCCCTTCCAATCAGGGATTCCACCGGGCAGTATACCCTCAAGGACCCGAATGCCGATGCATGGCTTGATAACCCCGTGGCTGTAACCAGGGAGGTGGATGCCATTGATAACACATTTAAAGCAGTGGGGAACGCATATGCAAGTTATTCCATCATCGAGGGGCTGGACGTGAGGGTTTCGGTGGGACTGGACCAGTACCATAACGTGCAGGATTATTACAATCCCTCCTTTACCTATTCGGGATCTTTCAACGACGGCCAGGCAAGGTTTGCCACCACCGACATGTCCCTGATCCTGAATGAAAATACCCTTTCATATAATACCACCCTCGGCGATGCCCATCACCTGGACCTGCTTGGTGGATTTACCTACCAGCGCAGGAGCTCAAGGACCTTCATTGAGATCGTGACCGGGTTCCCCAGTGACAGGCTTGGCTATTATGGGATCACCGAGGCCGAGAATATCCCGAACATCTATTCGGGATTCGGCGACGAAGCCCTTATCTCATACCTGGGAAGGGCAAATTATAACTACGGTGACCGGTACCTGGCCACCGTGACCTACCGGGTGGACGGATCCTCAAAATTCGGCCCGAACAATAAATTTGGCCACTTTCCCTCGGTGGCACTGGCCTGGAGGGTAAGTTCCGAATCATTCATGGAAAACGTGCCTTCCATATACAGCCTGAAACTGAGGGCCAGTTTGGGAACCAGCGGGAACGACGCGATTCCCAACTACCTCTATATACCCACCATGACACCCACGGTGTACTATTTTAACAACACCGGGCCCGCCACAGGGTACAACCAGGCTGTGGTGGGAAATGATGACCTGAAGTGGGAGACCACCAGGCAGCTGGATGTGGGCCTGGATGTGGCCTTCTTCCAGGGACGCGTCTCCATGGTCTCGGATTACTACCAGAAGTACACCTATGACATGCTCTATTTCGCCGAGGTTCCTTATACCTCGGGGTACAGGAATGCGCTCATCAATGTGGGTTCCATGACCAACCGTGGTTTCGAGTTCACCCTGAATACGGTGAACCTCACGGGTGCCTTCAACTGGAATTCAGACTTCAGCATCAGCTTTAATAAAAGTGAGGTGGTTGACCTGAATCAAAATGCAGATACCTATATCAGCGACGACACCTATAAACTGAAGATAGGCTACTGGTCCATCATCAGTGTGGGAGAGGAGATCGGCAGCTTTTACGGCCTCGTATCGGATGGCATCTGGCAGCTGGGGGAGGAAGAGGAGGCGGCCCTCTACGGGGCGCGCCCGGGAGATTTCAAATATGTGGACCAGAATAACGACCAGCAGATCAACGGGGACGACCGCATAATCATCGGACATGCACAACCAGATTTTTTCTGGAGCTTTAACAATACATTTTCATTCAAGGGTTTTGAACTCAACCTCTATATCCAGGGGGTCAATGGCAATGATATCCTTAACAGCAACCGCTTTGAGCTGGAATCCGGCAATGGCCTCTCCAATGCGTCGGTGAGCATGTTGAACCGCTGGACCCCTGAGAACCCAAGCAACGAATTCCCCAGGGCCAACCGGAGTGCGGATTACCTGCATATGTCGGACCGCTACCTTGAGGACGGATCTTATGTAAGGCTTCAACTGTTGACCCTTGCATACGATCTGCCCCGTTCCCTGCTTGGTAAAATAAAGGTGAAGGGTGCGCGGATTTATGTTTCAGCAAAGAACCTGCTGACTTTTACCGGTTACACCGGCTTTGATCCTGAAGTGGGGAGGTTCGGGTCCTCCAACATCAAGCAGGGATATGACCTGGGGGGATACCCCACTGCCAAGACCTACCTGGTGGGCCTCAACCTTGAATTTTAACCTGATCGGAAAACAGCATCACCATGAAAAAATATTTCATCAGTTCAATGATCATCCTGACAGCCCTCAGCGGTTGCGAAAAATCACTGGAATTTGAGGTGAAGGACCGGCTCACGCTGGAGAACTTCTTCCAGACCGAAGCGGATGCCCTTGCGTCCATTAACGCCGTCTACGATGCACTGGGAGACGTGGATCTTTATAATTCCAGCTTCTGGCTGATCCAGGATATCGCATCGGATGACTGCGATGCCCTCTCCACATGGAACGATCCCAATGCCCAGCAGTTTGACCGGTATACCCTGCAGGCCAACAACAACTACACCACCCACATCTGGAGGGCATCTTACCAGCTCATCAGCCGGGCGAACCTCAGCATTGACAGGATTCCTCCCATTGAGATGGATGCAACCCTCAAAAACAGGGTGCTGGGTGAGGCAAAGTTCTTGCGGGCGCTGAGTTATTTCAACCTGGTGAGGCTATTCGGCGATGTGCCCCTGGTCCTGCATCCTGAATCGGATATCGATAAATACCGGGTCCCCAGGACAGGCATGGAGGTGGTATATGACCAGATCATCAGCGATCTGGAAGAGGCAATCCCCGTGCTGCCCCCGACCTACTCCGGACCCAATAAGGGCCGTGCCACCAGGGGCGCGGCCATGGGCCTCCTTGCCAAGGTCCACCTGACCCGGCAGGAATGGAGCCAGGCTGCAGCACTGGCATTCCAGGTGATGGACCTCAGGATATACGGACTCTGGGATGATTTTACCGATAATTTCAAAGAGGTTACCAAAAACGGAAAAGAGTCTGTATTTGCAGTTCAGTTCTATTCGGAGGTGCAGACCGAAAACACTCGGATCGTAATCAGCGGCCTCCCCTCCATATATGCATTCCCGGCAGGGGTTGGGATCATTTTGCCCACCGATGACCTGCTTGGAAGTTTTGAATCCGGGGACTACCGGTATGAAGCCACCTTCTTTGAGGAGTATTTCTACTTCGGGAACAACAAATTTGAACCACACATATGGAAACACTGGGACCAGGTAGCCTACCCCCCTGCAAAAACAGGCCAGTCCGGGGCGAATTTCCCGGTCATGCGCTATTCGGAGGTGCTGCTCATCTACGCCGAAGCTCTCAACGAAGAAAACCAGGGCCCTACCCAGGAAGCCTATGATGCGGTGAACAGTGTCCGCCGCCGTGCCAGGAACGGTGTCGATACGGTACTTCCCGACCTGGCAGGGCTCTCTTACCAGGAGTTCCAGCTGGCCGTGTTGAAAGAGAAACGGTGCGAAACGGTGAACGAGGGACAGCGTTGGTTCGACCTGGTCCGTACCGGTAACCTGGAGGAATTTGTAAAAAGGGCCAAGGGCCAGAAGGCCAATCCACAACCCTTTAACTATGTGTTCCCCATACCCCAGCGGGAGATCGACCTGAATGACCAGCTTGTGCAGAATGACCAGTATTAAACCATCTAAGTGAATGAGGCGTGTATTTTAAATCAAGCTTTAACAAACAACCATTGGTCCCTGTCAGGGGATGTGAGGCGGATTGCGTGACCGGCTGGGAGGAGATTGGCGGGGAATTGACCCGGGCCCTGGAGGGTAAAGCGGAGGACAGAAGGGTCATTGTCTTTGAAACCTACCAGGGGGTGGAGCGCGAGATGTTGATAAAGCAGCTGGAGCTCATGATCAGTCCCGGCCTGCTCATCAATACCGATGATTTGTTTTACGGGGAACAGGCCATCCGGAAGATGACACAGCCGGATGTGACCGATGACAGGGTATTCGGACATATGACCCGGTTGCACATGCACCATTTCATGGATCCCCTGAAGGTGGAGCGGGCAAGGAAAGAGATCACTGAGAGCGGCGCTTCCACGGTACTGGTCTTCGGTTATGGAGCCTCACTGCTATGGGAGCACCCGTCCATCATGGTATATGCCGATATGGCGCGGTGGGAGATCCAGCGGCGCATGCGGTCGGGAGCAGTGGACAACCTGGGGATCCGCAACAGGACCGAAAGCGCCGAGTTAAAATATAAGAGAGGCTATTTTGTGGACTGGAGGGTTTGTGACAGGTTGAAAAAGGAGACCATGAAGCATTGGGATTATGTATTGGATACAAACAGGCATGACCAGCCAAACCTTGCCAGGGCCCGGGCTGTCATGGAAGGCCTGCAGCAGGCTGCCCGCAGACCGTTCAGCGTGGTGCCTTTCTTCGACCCCGGACCCTGGGGGGGACAATGGATGAAGGAAAGGTTTGGACTGGACCAGGCGGCAGAAAACTATGCCTGGTGTTTCAATTGTGTTCCCGAAGAGAACAGCCTGTTGCTGGGATTCGGGGAGATTCAATTTGAGATCCCTTCCGTCAACCTGGTGTTCCACAAGCCAAGGGAGTTGCTGGGGGATGCGGTGTATGCCAGGTTCGGGGATGAGTTCCCCATCAGGTTCGATTTCCTGGACACCATGGCAGGCGGGAACCTGAGCCTCCAGGTGCATCCCCTTACACAGTATATCAGGGAGCACTTTGGCCTCCCTTATACCCAGGATGAGAGTTATTACATGATGGACGCTGAAAAGGATGGTTCTGTATACCTGGGGCTCAGGGAGGGCGTGGACCGGGAAGAGATGATCCGGGAGCTCAGGAGATCGGAGCGCGAAGGAATCCCTTTCATGGTAGAGCGTTACGTGGAAAACTGGCCGGCAAAAAAGCACGACCATTTCCTGATCCCTGCCGGGACCATCCACTGCTCGGGCACCAACGGAATGGTGCTGGAGGTCAGCGCAACCCCCTATATATTCACCTTCAAACTCTATGACTGGGGCAGGAAGAATCCAGACGGGGAGTCAAGGCCCATCAATGTGGAGCACGGGGTGCAGAACATCCAGTGGGACAGGACCACCGAATGGACGGATCACAACCTGGTGAACCGGTTTGAAAAGATGGCGGAGGGACCTGGCTGGGTTGAGGAACGCACCGGACTGCACCCCACGGAGTTTATCGAAACAAGAAGACACTGGTTCAGCGAGCGGGTGGACCACCAAACCGGTGGTGGGGTCAATGTCCTCACACTGGTGGATGGGGAGGAGGTCATCGTGGAGAGCCCTGATGGGGCATTCGACCCGTTCATCGTTCATTACGCAGAAACATTTATCGTGCCTGCAGCCGTTGGAGGATACTCCATCCGGCCCCATGGGGATTCCAGAGGAATGCGCTGTGCCACCCTGAAAGCCTTTGTGCGAACCAATCCATAAAAACAATTTTGAACCCATGAAAACAGGTCCTTTTCTTTTCCTTATCAGTTTGACTGCACTCTTCTCCTGCAACATGAACCAGCGTGAAAACATTCAAAATTCCATACCCGCACTGGACGAGGTTTCGGGGGTCTGGGTATCTGCGGATACGGCCGATATGGAACCTTCCATCCGGAATTTCAGGGGAACAGCACTGCTCAACCGGGATATGACATCGGTCAGCTGGTTTGTCTCTGCCCCCTATTCAGGGGGCTACCACACGGGGATCCTGAAGATCGGCGGGCATACTCCAAAGGCCTCCATGTTCAGGTGGCTGCCCCACCAGGCCATCCGCAAGGGAGCAATGGACGGCTGGAAGCTCTTTTCCACGGTGAAGATGGTCCCCGATACAGATGCCATCCTCTGGCAGGTAAATATTGTCAATGATTCTTCGGTCGCCCGCGAACTGGACCTCACCCTTGATTTGATCGGGTTTATCAGCAAATACGGGGGCGACTGGCAATGGTGGTATCCCTACCCGAAACTGGACGGAGCCACCACCATCCGCGATGAGGAGGTGGAGAACGTGAGAAAGCACCTTGGGTCGGAACTCAATTATTCCCAGGAAAAGGTAGTGGAACTCATTGACGGAAAACCCACCCCCACAGATAAGGTGGCCCGCTGGCCCTCGGACCGGGAGATCCTGGCATCCGAAAAATACAGGGCCGAACTGGACGGGCAAAAGGTGCTGATCTTTGATTCGGAAACTGATGCGGTCTCGGGTTTCAGCCTCGTCCAGGCACCCGATACATGGGAGGTGAAAAGAAGCGGTGCCACGGCATCCTGGAAAAAAACCATGGCTCCCGGGGAGAGTTTCACAATCTCTTACCTGTTGAGCTACGGTGATGATCCTGCAAAAATCAGGGAACAACTGGCCGGGTGGACAGATCGTTTCGATTCGCTCTATTCGGGGGTATCCGTCATCTGGGAGGAGCGGTGGAAAGCCATATTTGAACCGGGAAACCAGGTGATATCCGGATGCTTCCCGGTCCTGGAAACTGAGGACCGACTGGCAAAAAAGGTCTATTATGAAGGTCCGCTGACCATGCTCTACCTGATCAATACGAACCTGCCCCAGCATGAGAAGGTCTTCCTTACCGGGGGCCCCAGGTGGGGGGCCAGCATCACCTTCTTCTGGGACATCACCGAATGGGCCACCCTGTGGGCGGTCACCGATCCGGTCATGATGAAGGAGCACCTCTCTGCCTGGATCCTCATCGACCCAAGCTCCTTTTACGGGAAGGACAATTTCGGAGGGAACGGGGTTGGCAACGGGTACTCTGCCAATTACTGGGCACTCTTCCAGATGATCAGGGCCTACGTGACCATCTCACGTGATTTTAATTTCCTTGATGAGGTCATCAACGGCAAAACTGTCCTGGACCACCTGGAGAGCTATGCCATGAACTGGAAAAATCTTTCACCTTACGGTAAACCGGGATTTGAAGAGGAATCCTACAAACTGGCGGATTTCGGAGATGATGAATGGAACCTGCTGGAGTGTGTCCCCACCTACAAGCATATCGTTCCCTCCTTCAATGCGGGCTATATCTGGATGATGCGCGAGGTTGCCGCCTTTTATGACCATTCAGGAGAGAGTGAGAAAGCGGGGGCCCTGCGGGCGGAAGCAGATGCCATGATCGACAGGTTGCTCGCCCTCTATGCCGGCGACGGTGTTTGGTACAGCCTCTATCCCGAAGGGAGGAGGATCGAGGTCCGCCACTGCCTTGACTTCATGTTCCTGGGAAGGTATATTCCGGGAGACATTCCTGCCGGTATTAAACAGGAGATGATCGATTTCCTCTACAGGGAACTGATGACCGACCACTGGATGCGGGCCCAATCCCTCCTGGATGTGGCGGCTGAGAATTCCGACCGTCCGGATCATGGCCCCCTGGGAGCTTACGACGGATGGCCCGCCGGGACCATGGATGCCCTGGCGAGGTTGGGTTATCCCGACAGGGCCCTTGATTTTTACCATGCCATTGAGCCGGTGACCTATGAGGGGATCTGGTCCCAGGCCCATGAACTCTGGGGAGAGAACAGGTACGAGAAGAACGCCAGGGTCAGGATTGCACAGCGCGGTTGGCACAACCGCGAATCCTCAGGGGGAATATCCATTTCACAGGTGATGCTGAAGGATTTTTTCGGCTTCTATCCCGATGTGGAGGGCAATCCCATCACTGCAAAGGGCCCGGCTCAGTTTTCAGGGAAATTGTACCATGTACTCTATGGTGGCCAGTACTACACACTCATGGCTGACCACGGTAAAATAAAAATGAGAAAGGAACCATGAAAAAATTACTTCCGGTTGCACTGCTGATCATCTGTTCCCATTTCACGGGGGCTCAGGAAAGGCACATTGATTACGTGGACCCGCTGATGGGGAGCCACGATTCGCGATGGATCATGTTTCCGGGCCCCACCCTTCCATTCGGTATGGTGAAGCTGAGCCCGGATAACCAGGAACTGGGATGGAAAGCCGGGTACGAATACGAACTCGACAACATGGCCGGGTTCAGCCACATCCATTCCTGGACCATGGCCGGATTGCTGACGGTACCGACCACAGGGCCCCTTCAGACGGAACCGGGGACCGAAAAGCATCCCGAGAAGGGATACAGGTCGAGGTTTGATCATTCCAGCGAAGTGGCGTCGCCTGGTTACTATAGCGTGGTCCTGGAGGACTACCAGGTGAAAGCAGAACTGACCACCACCATGCGGACCGGGTTCCAGCGTTATACCTTTCCTGAAAATGACAGCGCAAGGATCCTCATCGATCTCCAGATCCCCTCCGAATATGGTTATGAAATCTTCTATACCAATATCCGCAGGGTCAACGACCATGAAATCGAAGGGATCTCATACCAGCAGAGCCTCAGGAAGGCCAACTTCAATGACTATATCCTTCATTTCGTCATGCGGTTCAACAAGCCCTTTAATTCTTTCAACGGGTGGGTGAAGGAGGAAGTGTACCGGAATGTGGAGCAGGTCTCCTCCGGATTCGGGCATATGGACGTGGGGGCTTTTGTAGAGTTCAGTACCGGCGAACAGGAACAGGTCCTGGTCCAGACCGGAATCTCACTGGTTTCCATTGAACAGGCCAGGCTCAACCTGGAGAGCGAACTGGATCCCTATGCATGGGATTTCGACTCCGTGAGAGCGGATGCAGCGCAAACCTGGGAGGACCTCCTTGGAAAGATCGAGGTGGAAGGGGGATCGGAAAAGGACAGGACCAAGTTCTATACCAACCTCTACCGCTCCTATTCGGGCCGGACCACATGGAACGATGTGAACGGGAAATATATGGATATGTATGAGAAGGAGCAACAGCTTCCCCAGGGAACTCCTTCCATCTATGGAAGCGATGGTTTCTGGATCACCATCTGGAACCTAAACCAGCTTTGGCCCCTTGTCACCCCGAAGATCACCAGCAACTGGGTAAAATCAATGCTTGAGATCTCCGACAAAGGCGGTTGGCTTCCCAAGGGACCTACGGGTATTGAGTATTCGGGAATTATGGTCGCCTCACACCAGATTGCATTCATTACTGGAGCCTACCTGAAAGGGATCAGGGATTTCGATGCAGAAAAGGCATACCAGGCTGTTCGCAAGCTGCAGACCGTACCCGGCGGGCCCCACGAAACCGGCGGAGTGGTGGGCAACCGCCACCTCAAGGCCTATATGGAACTGGGGTATGTCCCTGAAGAGGTGGGCCCGGTCTCCAATACCCTCGAATATGCCTATGATGACTGGAGCGTGGGACAATTTGCGCTGGCGCTGGGAAAAGAGGGGGATTTCAAATACTTCACAAAACGTGCCTTCAATTATAAAAATGTCTATGATCCCGGAGTCCGGTACATGAGACGGAAGCACCAGGATGGCAGCTGGGTGGATGGCTTCAGTCCATTCGGCCAGGTAGCCTGGCTGGGGCCCGGCTACGTGGAGGGGAATGCCTGGCAGTACACCTATTTTGTACCCCATGACCTGTCAGGCCTTATCAAATTGATGGGTCAGGATGAATTCAACAACCGGCTCGAAAAAGGATTTGAAACTTCCCTGCCCCACCGGTTCAACTCCGAAAAACTTGGTTCCAACAGCCTGGAAGGCATGGGAGTGCTTCCGGTGAACCATGGGAACCAACCCAACATGCAGGCTGCATACCTGTTCAACTTTTCCGGTAAACCATGGCTTACCCAGAAATGGGTAAGGGAGATTATGGATCTTTATTATGGATCAGGGCCCGGGGACGGCTGGTTGGGTGATGAGGACCAGGGCCAGATGGGTGCCTGGTTCGTCATGAGTGCCATGGGACTGTTCGAAATGGATGGCGGGGCGTCGGTAAAGCCGGTATATGAGATCGGGAGCCCGCTCTTTGAAAAAGTGACCATCACCCTTGATCCGGAATACTACCCGGGTCAGCAGTTTGTCATCGAAGCCAAAGGGGTATCGGCAACGAACCGATACATCCAGTCCGCACGGCTGAACGGTGAAAAACTTGACAAACCATGGTTCTACCATGAGGAGCTGGTCAGAGGAGGAACCCTGAGCCTGAAAATGGGAGCTGAGCCCAATATGAAATGGGGAAGCCTGCCCGAAAATGCTCCTCCCTCCCTTTCAGGTTCACTGACCCCGGAGGAATTGGCGGAGATCATGGCCTACGATCCTGACAAAGAGGCTCTTGATGCCTGGAACCAGGCCATGAAAGCCTATTATTACCACAAGAAGGAGCACTTTGAAAGCCTTCCCGATACAGACCATGAAATCATTTTCCTGGGTAACAGCATCACGGACAATGCTGAATGGGCTGAATTGTTCGGGAATCCCCGCATCAAGAACAGGGGCATCGGGGGAGACGACACCGACGGGGTGCTTGAACGGCTTGGGGAGGTTGTCAGCTCGGGGCCTGATAAGGTTTTTATCATGATCGGCACCAATGACCTGGCCTACCTGAAAACCATTGATCATGTGCTGGAAAACTACCGGTTGATCCTGGACAGGATTGCCACAGAATCTCCCACAACAAAGGTATATATCCAGGCGATCCTGCCCACGGAGGATGCCCTGCACACACTCCGTAAAAACGTGGATATCATGGAGATTAATATGCAGCTGGAACGCATGGCCGGGGAGCGTCAACTGGTTTATATTGACCTTTTTACCCCTTTTGCCACCCCTGAGCACAAGCTCAACCCGGCTTACAGCATCGATGGACTGCACCTGAACGGTGCGGGGTACCTTTTATGGAAAGAGCTCATCCTGGACTATGTGAATGAATAAAAGTGATACCAACCATAAAACGAGCGGACACCGGACCCGAAGGATGTTGAATAAAAAAATAGAATTATGAAACCAAATCCCGTCATGATTTCCCTGTTGATTCCCCTGCTCCTTTCATGCAAACCCGGCGAAAGAAAGCAGGAGGAGCCGGCAGAACCAGCCATTGTCCGCGTGGATCCGCATTTCACTGCGCTATTCAGTGGAAACTGTGACGGCTTTACCGGCGGGGATGGCACCTATTCAGTGGAACTGCCCGACGGAAGGAGTGCATGGATATTCGGGGATACTTTCATTGAGGGGCTGAATCCCGATAATACCAGGGAAAAGACGGTCCCCAGGTTTATCCGGAACAGTGTGATCATCCAGGACGGGGATTCAATGAACACCCTGTACCAGAAAACCGGTGGTTCAAGGGCATCCTTTGCCATCCCGCCCACCAACATGGAGAGCGGAAAGATGATCTCCGAGGACTCGGTGTGGTTCTGGCCGGGGGATGGATTCATTGAAAATGGCCAGCTGAAGATCTTCCTTTCTGAATTTACCCAGATTGATACCGGGATGTGGGATTTCCGGTGGGAAGGGAGCTGGATCGCCACCTATGACCTTCCGGATATTAAGGAGGAACGGATCGAAAAGATCCCCTTTCAACTGGACCGTGAGGTCCATTACGGGCACGCAGTGCATGTGGATGAGCAATACACCTATATCTACGGGCTGGGTCACGGCCGGCCCCATGTGGCAAGGGTTCCCGTCGGGGATGTCCTTCAACCCTGGGAGTTTTTTGACGGGTCCGGCTGGAGCGGAGATCCCGGTGATGCAAAACCCATGGGGGATATTTCCGGCTCGGAGCAATTTACCATATTTAAAGAGGGAAAAAGTTACGTATTGGTAACCCAGATGGGCGGCTTCAGCGATGAGATCTGTTCCTTCACAGGTGAATCCCCTTATGGTCCGTGGAGCAACCGGCAGTTGTTGTATAAAACCCCTCTTCCCGACTCCACCAGAAACCTATTTACCTATAACGCAGTGGCCCATCCTGAGTTTACCGAGAATGGGATGTTGCTGATCTCTTATAACATGAACAGCATGGTCCTCGGGGATCATTACCGGAATGCAGGGATTTACAGACCAAGGTTCATCAGGGTTCCCCTCGGCATGATCCTCCCGGGGAAGCAATGAGTAGATACAAACAATCCATTAAAAATGAAATTCAGCATAGACCATAGGAGCAGCGTTCCACTTCATGCGCAGGTAGAGGACCTTCTCAGGAGAATGGCTGAACAGAAAAAATACAAGGAGGGTATGCTTCTGCCCAACGAGGTGGAGCTTGCCAAACAGCTTGGCATTTCGCGGAATACCCTCCGTCAGGCCACCAATAAGCTGGTTTATGAAGGCGTGTTGATCAGGAAAAAGGGTGTGGGGACAAAATTTTCAGATACCCACGTGGACTCCAGGGCCAGGAACTGGTCATCCTTCAGTCAGGAAATGAGAGCCAAGGGTATCCAGGTAAGGAACTTTGAGATAAAGGCATCCTGGGTACTCCCCCCCAGGTCCGTGGCCAGTTTTCTAGGGGTTTCTGAAGGGAAAAAGGTATTGCAGATGGAACGGTTGCGAGGAACCCCCCAGGGCCCCTTTGTCTATTTCATTTCATGGTTCCATCCCCGCATCGGCCTGACGGGGAATGAAGATTTTTCCAGGCCCCTCTACGAAATACTTGAACTGGAATTTGCCACCGTCGTGAAGGTTTCCAAGGAAGAGATCAATGCATGTGCGGCTGACAGGGAGCTGGCCAATAAACTGGGGCTGGACCCGGGCTCTCCGGTCCTGAAAAGGAGACGTCTGGTGTATGATCCGGGCAACAGGCCGGTGGAGTACAATGTGGGTTATTACCGGGGTGACAGTTTCACCTATACCATCGAAAGCGAACGTGAATAAAAAATAAACCAATTCAAATGTCAAAATCCAATTCCCTGAGGATCATCCTGCCCGTATTTATCTCCTTCTATGTCATGGGGTTTGTGGACCTTGTGGGTGTGGCTACGGCTTACATCCGCGAGGATTTTCAGCTCTCCGATACAGTGGCCCAGCTGCTGCCCTCCATGGTATTCCTGTGGTTTGCATTGATCTCCATTCCCACGGGGATCTTCCAGGACCGCAGGGGTAAACGGTTTACCGTGAAACTGGGGATGGCCATTACCGGGCTCGGGGTTATGCTCCCGTTTATCCATTATACTTACATCACAGCCATACTGGGTTTCATGGTGCTGGGCATCGGGAACACCATCCTGCAGGTATCTGCCAATCCCCTGCTGCTGGATATCTCTTCCAGGGATAACCAGGCCGCCAACCTGAGCCTCTCCCAGTTTGTCAAGGCCATCGCATCCATGCTTGGACCGATCCTCACGGCTGCCCTGATGAAATACACCGGGAACTGGAAACTGATCTTTCCCATCTACGCTGTGATTTCATTGGTCTCCATGGCATGGCTCCATGGTGTGAAGATCGAGGAATCAAGGCCGGATAAAGCACCTGCCACCTTTGCGGGTGTGATCTCCCTGCTCAAAAATCCATTTGTGGCCGTCATGGTGATCTCCACATTCCTGATGGTGGGCTTCGATGTGGGAATGAATTCCAACATTGCCATTTACCTGAGAACAAAATTCTCCATCAGCCTTGAATCAGCCAGTATCGGGATCAGCATTTACTTTGCTTCCCTGGTCATCGGCAGGTTCCTGGGCGGTATCTTCCTGAGGAGACTGAACGAATACAGGTTCCTTACCTGGAGCGTCATCATGACCCTCGGGGGGTTGGCTGGAATTATCCTTTCGGGCAACCTGACATTGACGCGGATCATGATATTTATTGCCGGACTGGGTTTTTCCAATACCTTCCCCATTATTTTTTCCATTGTGGTGGGCCGGATGCCCGGGTACGCCAACGAACTTTCCAGCCTCATCATCCTGTCGGTCATCGGAGGGGCGGTAATCCCTCCGGTAATGGGATTTCTTAGTGACAGGGCCGGAATCACCGTCAGCCTCTTCATGCTGGTGATCTGTATGGTGTATGTGGGATTTGCCACCTTCTATGCCATTCGAACAAGAACCAAATAAGTAAATATGATAAGCAGCGAAAGAGACCCGAGGATCGTAATGACCCTGGATGCAGGCGGAACAAATTTTATTTTCTCCGCCATGCGCGGCAACCTCGAAATCATCGATCCCATCAGGAAACCCTCCTATTCCAACGATCTCAACAGGTGCCTGGAAATGGTTGTTGCAGGGTTTGAGGAGATCAGGACCAAGCTGGATGGGAATCCTGCAGCCATTAGTTTTGCTTTTCCGGGACCGGCAGATTATCCCGGTGGAATCATCGGGGACCTGCCAAACTTTAAGGCGTTTACAGGAGGTGTTCCCCTTGGGCCCATGCTGGAGGATCACTTCAAAATCCCTGTTTTCATTAACAATGACGGGAACCTCTTCGCCTACGGGGAAGCCCTGGCAGGGTACCTGCCCTGGTTAAACTCACGCTTGAAGGAATCGGGCAGCCTCAAACAATACCACAGCCTGGTTGGCTTCACCCTGGGAACGGGGTTCGGTGCAGGGATCGTCCTCGACCAGAGGATGCTCGTAGGGAACAGCTCCTGCGGAGCCGAGATCCACAATACACTGAATGCCCTGAATCCAAAATGGAACGCCGAGGAGAGCGTAAGTACCAGGGCCATTCAAAGGGTCTATTCCCAACAGGCCGGGATCTCCCCCACAGTAGAACTAATGCCCCGGGAGATCTACGACATCGCCAGGGGTCACATGGGCGGAAACCGGGATGCAGCCGCAGATTCCTTCAGGGAGTTCGGGAGAGGCCTGGGCAACTCGGTGGCAAATACATTGGCCCTTATCGACGGGATCGTGGTTCTTGGAGGCGGGATCACCGCCGCCTGGGAGCTGTTTGCCCCGGCCATGTTTGAAGAGATCAACCGAAACTATCTGGACCCGGAAGGAATCCCCGCACCCAGGCTGTCTTACCGGGTATTCAACCTGGAGGACGATTCACTTTTCGGGGAGTTTTCCAGGGGTAAAATTAATGAGGTGGTGGTCCCTGGAAGTGGCCGCCGGGTTGTCTATGATGAACTTCCCAGGACAGGGATCGGGCTTTCCAAGCTTGGTGCAAGCAGGTCCATTGCCCTGGGAGCCTATACTTTTGCCCTGCAGCAACTTGACGCAAACCAAGTGTAAACTACCCATTAGAAAACAAAAAAACTTTCCGCCATGAATTCAAGGGATAGAGTACTGACCGCATTAAACTTCAAGGAACCTGACAGGATCCCGGTGGACCTGGGTGGTCACCGGTCATCCGGGATGGCCGCCATCACCTACCATAAATTGCGAAATCACCTGGATCTTCCCCATAAACCGGTCAGGGTTTACGATATGGTGCAGCAGCTTGCCATCATCGATGAAGATGTACTGGACCTCTTTGGGGTTGACACACTTGAAATGGGACGCGGCTTTCTCCTGGAAGAGAGTGACTGGAAGCCTTGGGTGTTGCCAGATGGCACTGACTGTGAAATTCCAGCTTACATCCACGTGGAACAGCGGGGTCCGGACTGGTTCATCTTCGATCAGGAGGGCGACGAGCTGGGAATCCTTAAGAAGGGGAGCCTCTACTTTGAGCAGACCAGGTTCCCCCTTATGGAGAGGGGCATTGAAAATGATGATTTTCATGACCTGGAGAAGATGACAGGCAAGAATATCTGGTCCGCTGTGCCCCATCCCGGCGCCCACCTCCCGTTGGATGAAGCGGGACTCAGCGAGATGACCCGGAGGGCAAAGGCGCTCCGGGCATCCACCGACAGGGCCATCATAGGGCTCTTCGGGGGGAACATGTTCGAACTGCCCCAATGGCTCTACCGGATGGACAACTACCTCTTTTCCACAGCCATGTACATGGATAAAGCCCTTGAATTGTCGGAGGAGCTATCAAAGATTCACCTCCGCAACCTGGAAAAATGGATGTCCGCTGTGGGGCCTTATATCGACGTGATCCTGTTCGGCGATGACCTGGGCGGCCAGCAGGGTCCACTGATCAGTCCGGATGCCTACCGGATGCTCTACAAACCATTTCATAAAAAATTGTGGACCAGGGCCAAGGAGCTGGCCGAGGTAAAGGTGCAACTTCATTGTTGCGGCGGCATCTATGAACTGCTCCCCGACCTGATCGATGCGGGCCTTGATGCGGTGAATCCTGTCCAGATCTCCTGCAGGGGCATGGAGCCGGCCAGG
>JAHEEC010000052.1 GCA_024640885.1 Bacteroidota bacterium
CGATACCAGTGAATATCCGGCCCCATCCGCTTCCGTGGGCCAGGGTGCATCGTCGGAATAGACGAACCGGATCACCTGGTTGCCCGCCGTGTCCCTGAGCAGCACCTCTTCTCCCCCATTGGAGAGATTTTTCTGAAAATTGCCCGAGGCCACCAGGCCATACCTCAGGTAGAAAGCCGAAGGTTTGGAGGCAACCACGTAGAAGCGGCCCGGGGGCAGCAACGCATCATTCGGGAATTCGTAGTAGATGGCCGAATCCAGGACCAGGCCCCACAGGTCGAGTGCATCCTCGCCACAATTCTTCAGTTCAATGAATTCCAAGTCCTTGTCAGAGATGGTGTCTCCCTGGAAAAACATTGCCTCGGGATGATAATGCAGTTCGGTGATGGCCAGGTTTGTAAGATCCTGATCCTTTGAGATGAGATTGACCTCCTTCAAACCGCTCCAGATCCGCCTGTTGAATACCCTTGCCTTTACCACCGCCGAAGAACCAAATTCAAGTTCCAGCACCGGGCCATCATGAACTTTTGCAGATGGGGCGATCCTTCCGCCCACAAGTCGCGGATCAGTGCCATCGGTGGTGTAACATATGGTCCCTTCCCCGTTGAGGTTTTCCAGCATTAAAGTGGTCGGTCCATCCACAGGGGTTCGGGTTCCTTGCACAACGATCCCATCCATGGAAACCACAGGGGCATCCACGGTGGAGAAGAGGCCCGCCTCTTCCAACTGGCCGATCAGGATATCCGTCCGAAAGGGAAAGTACTCCTCCCTGATCTTCTGCACCTGGGGTATCCAGTCGGCATTCCTGGTGAATGGGAAGGAGACCCATGGTCTTGCGTCACCCCATCGGGCCGATTCGGCAATGATGGCAGTATCGATCTCTTCAGCTCTAATGTTCATTCGCACCAGGTTTTTCGAGGGGGTCAGGGCTCCTCCTTCCTCCAGGTGCAACCGGGCGCGGTCCATAAAACGGACCCGGTACTCAGGATTCCCAGTGAGCTGCTGGTGAAGCCACTGGGGATGGAATGCACCGAAATGATCAACCTCCATGTTTCTCCCATCGGTTCTCAGGGTCAGGTTCACCCGGTCTTCGTAAAGACCCGTCCCCGGATCAATGGCTTCTGAGAACATGGAGTGTTCCGCATCATGATTATAAAAGGTGAAACCCCTGGACCGGTCCACACGGCTGTTGATGGCAAAAAAGTTATTGGGCCCCTTGTTCCACCCGAAGGAAGAGGTAGGGGCATCAAAATTCCCGGTGTAGAAGATGGTGAGCATGTAATCGATCAGGTTGTCCAGGTCCAGGTAAACCTGTCCCCCCGGGACCGGGTTCCCCTCTGCGTCCTTGCCTTCCAGTTTGAAATAATCAGTATTGGAACTGAATCCGGCGTTGCACATGTTCCAGAGATCGTGCCAGAGCGTAAAATCGCCATCGGAGGCTTCGATCTGGTAGGCATAATTTTCAGTATTCACCTTGATGACATCATAATCGGCACTGTTTCCTCCCAGGTAGTCGGAGGCAAACCGTGCTTCCGACCGCTCCTGGGACTGGTAGAGTCCCCAGTACATGCCGTTCAGGTAGAGGTGGTAATACCTGCTCCTGGTATAGGGCTGACCCATATCCCGCTGGGAATCCCGAGAAAAGAGATCACGAAGGAAGGTGTTGCGGGGATCACCATTGGACCAGGCATAATTCTGTGCGGTCCGCAGGTCAATTTTATCATATTGGTCCACTCCCTCCTGATCAAACAGGGGGTATCCAAGTTTTGAATCGCCGTACACATCCCTGAAGAACAACCTGAAGGAGTGTTTTGCAAACTCCGGATGCCGGCTCCATCCGCCCCGGATCCTCAACCCGGCATTCACATGAAATCCATCCGATCCATCCGGTTTGATAAGCTCCACCGAACACTCCCGCTCCCATGTATGCCCGTGTCCCCCCGCATTCACATAGATCCCGGTCTGCGGATCGAACAGGTGATCCAGGTCGGTGATGATGGAGATGGAAGGGATATCCATCAGGGAGGGGACCATCAGATCCCCGTAGGCGGCATGGGTAACAATGCGGCTGTCCATGGCCAGGTCAATGACCTGTTCATTGATACTCCCCGTGGGCCAACCTCCTCCGGGATAGCCCTGTACCATTACCCTGCCGGGGAATATATAGGTCCTGGAGTCGGGGAAAGAGGGCCTGATCCCATCCATGCTGGCCGACGCCCTGACGATCACCGCAGGTGTCGCGGGCCGCCCTCCGGGATCCATGGGATCAATCCTGATCCTTGCACCTCCCCTGGATACCGCGGCGGTCTCAGAATCCTGCGGATTGCTCCCGTCCAGGGTATAGACCACATCCCAAGCCGCATCGGCAGGAGTGATCTGCAGGTAAAATGCCGTGTCACAAAAGCCCGAGGAGACACTGAATTCAAGCCCGGTTGTGTCCTGGAAGACAGGAACCAACCTCCTGGCAGTGATCCCTGCATCGAACAGGAAATCCGAACTTTCAAGGCTGATGTTGAATCCCTGGACCGCCAGCAGGTTCTCGCCTTCCACAAGGTTTGCATTACCAGGTTCAATGGCAAAGGACTCGGCCAAACCCGATTCATGGTTTTCAGTGGCAAAGGCATTATGGGATAGTTCAACCGGGGCAAACTGGCTCAGTACACGGTGGCCGTTGATCCAGATCACAAAACCATCATCGTAATCGAGGGAGATCACCAGTGCTTCCAGCGAATCCACATTGCTGGCGGCAAAAGTGGCGCGCATATAAACCACCGAATAATTGTATTGCATATCCTGCAGGAGGGTTCCTCCAGTTCCGTCGCCGTAATGGAGTGGTGCATCTCCCGCACTCCATCCGGAATCGTCAAATCCGGGCTCCATCCAGCCATCCTGAAGAGTGGCCGCATCTTTCCCCTTCAGGTACCGCATGGAGGAACCTGCAGGATAATCAATCTGCCCGCGCACATTCCCTGCCGGAAAAAGTGAAAGGATCGTTGCAATAAGGAGAATAGGGGAAATGAAACTGCTGCGCATATCAGGTGATCATACGGCAAATATGGCAAAATGTTGGGAATAATAGATGCAGAAAGTGATTACAATCCCATGAACTGAATGCCCACGCCGGCCAGAAGGATCACCAGTCCGGCAAAGAGGTGGATCTGGTATTCTTTGCCTTTGAGCCTGAGGAAGGAAAACCCCTTGTAGCCCAGCAGGACCACCAGGAGCATGGTGCCCACTGTGGTAATGCCGAAGACCAGTGCCACCAGGAAGATACCCATTCCGCTGTGTTGTGCCGCCGGGTAGACAAGCATGGGGATCAGTACTTCACAGGGACCGAAGACAAAGATCAGAAAGAGGATCCATGGAGTGAGCCTGCCGGCTTCATCCTCCTTGTTCATCTCACCTTCGCCCAGGTGGAGGTCCTGGTGGCGAATGGACCTGGGGCGAAGAAAGTCAGGGAGATGAACATGGGCACCCTTTTTGAGATACTTATAGACCCCATACGCACTGTAAAGGATCCCGAAAGCGATCAGCATCCATCCCACCACCTCACCCCTGCTGGCTTCGATGCGTTCCAGCCTGCTCAGGCTGATCCCCATGCCAATCCCCACCAGGCCCAGCACCACGGATCCGCTTACATGGCCAATCCCCGAAATGAAAGTGATCCAGAGGGTTCTTGCCTGGCTCCAGTTCCGGGCTTTGCTCAGTACAATGAACGGCAGGTAATGGTCAGGCCCCAGCAACGTGTGGATCACCCCCAGTGTGGCTGCCGACATGACCAGCAGTGACATCTCATTCATAAATCATTATTTTATAATGTCCCGTTGGCCGGAAATACCCGTATCCGGACCAATGATCCAATTAGGTCAATTTATTGATCAGGTTCGCCTGGCAGGCAGCCCCGAATCCATTGTCGATGTTCACCACGCTTACCCCGCTGGCACAACTGTTCAGCATGGAGAGAAGCGCGGATACACCTCCGAAATTGGCCCCGTATCCCGCACTGCATGGAACACCGATGACCGGTTTATCCACCAGTCCGCCCACCACGCTGGCCAGGGCCCCTTCCATGCCCGCCACCACGATGACCACCCGGGCACCCCTGATTAGCTCCAACCTGTGGAACAACCTGTGGATCCCCGCCACGCCCACATCATAAATGCGCTCCACCCGGTTCCCCAGGAATTCAGCGGTAACCGCGGCCTCTTCCGATACGGGCATGTCAGAGGTTCCTGCTGATACCACGGCGATGTAGCTCTCGGTCAACGAGCTTTCCACAGGAAGGTACACCACGGCCCGGGCCATCTTGTGGTAAATGGCTCCGGGGACCTTCTCCACCACCGCCTCGTATACCGCCTGGGTGGCCCTGGTGGCAAGGATAGGGATCTCCCTTTGATGCATTTTAGAGGCTATGGCGGAAACCTGTTCAGGAGTTTTCCCCTCGGAATAGATTACCTCGGGGATCCCCGTCCGCTTTGTCCGGTCCGTATCAATGGTGGCGAATCCCAGTTCCTCAAGGCCCATGGCCGATATTCTTTCGACCACCCGGTCCTGTGGGATCTCTCCCCGGGCATATTCCTCCAGTATCCTTATAATCTCTGCTTTCTCCATTACATGCTTTTATAGATCTCTTTCCTAACCTCCTCCAGCGTGATGCCGTGTGCATCTGCAATCTCCCTGCACTGTTCAAACTCTGGTTTTTCGTTCACAACCTTTCCATTGTAAAAACTGCGCTTCACCTGGATATCTCCCAGGCTGGTATGCACCATGATGGTCTCCCTGCGCAACATGTGCTTGCGGACAGGATATTCCCTTAACCCGATGCTGGAAGTCTCCCTGAACAGGATCTCTTTCAGTTTTTCTGACTTATCCCGGTCGCAAAGTACACTCAACAGGTGGCCCGGTCTTGATTTTTTCATCACCACCGGGGTCACGAATACCTCAGAGGCCCCTGCGCCGAAAAGGAGTGATGTCACATGAGAGTACCACTCCGGGTTCATGTCATCCAGGTTGCACTCCAGCATAACTGCCTCTTCCACAAGGAGATCTTCAATCTTTCCGGATTCCTCTTCCGCCAGGTATACCCTCAGCACATTGGGGATCGCTCCATCCCGCTGTCCGATCCCATAGCCGGTCTTCACGATGGTCATCGCTTCACTGGAAGAGAAATGATCCACCGTGGCTGCAAGAATGGCTGCACCGGTGGGTGTGGTGGCCTCATAATCCACCAGTCCGGTCCGAACGGGAATGGATGCTACAATTTCAGCAGTTGCAGGTGCCGGAACCGGCATGGTACCATGGGCGCATTTTACAAAACCTCCGCCCAGTTGTACCGGGGAAGAGTGGATCTCATCCACCTCCAGCGACTCCTGGCATATGGCGGCGCCCACTATATCAGCGATGGAATCCAGTGCGCCCACCTCATGGAAATGCACCTTTTCTTTGGAGATGTCGTGGATCTTTGCTTCGGCCTCGGCGATCCGGTTAAAGATGGCCAGTGATTTGCTTTTTATGGAATCGGAAAGTGCACTTCCATTGATAATCTCTTCAATATGACGAAGGTGCCGGTGCTTTTCGTTATCAGGATTTTTGATCACAACGGTCACCTTTGTACCGCTGATCCCTTTCCTTATATCGCGGCGTACATCAAGACTGAAGCCCTCTATTTTCAACTTGGCCAGCTCCTTTTTCAGGTGCTCCGGGTCCACCCCCAGATCCACCAGGGCACCCAGGTTCATGTCACCGCTGATGCCTGCAAAGCAGTCGTAGTATAGGATCCTTTTCACTCTATTTTTCTTTGGTTTCATGATTCCCCCCTGCGATGGCACGGTTCAGCTTTCCGGAAACCAGACCCTCCTCGTCGATCACCACCCGCCCGAAGCCGATGCGGCGAACCTGCTCCTCCACCGAGTCCTTCATCTGAAGCAACCTGGGTAACTCCTCCCTGGTCACCTCGATCCTTCCATGGTCACCATAGTGCCTGACCCTCACATCGGCAAATCCGAAGGAGTTGAGAAGCTCCTCTGCCTGCTCGATCTCTACCAGTTTTTTGTGGGTGATCTTATGGTTGTAGGGTATGCGTGAGCTGAGGCAAGGACTGGCAGGTTTATCCCAGTTGGGCAGACCGAAATGCCTGGCAATTTCCCTGATCTCCTCCTTATTGACCCTGCACTCAGCAAGGGGTGAAAGCACTTCGTATTTGGCAGCTGCTTTCAATCCTGGCCTGTAATCACTGTAATCATCCGCATTGGTGCCATTCAGGACAGGGTAACCCGGGTACTTTGCGCTGACCGCCTGAAGGTCATTGTAGAGGTGCTCCTTGCAAAAGTAACACCTGTCAATGGGATTCTCATTGTAACGTTCATCCGCAAGTTCACGGGTTACGATCACCTCCATGGTGATGTCAAACTGATTGCTGAAAGAATGGGCCAGTTCAAAATCCTTGCTCTTCAAACTCTCGGACCTGGAAATGACTCCAATGCCCCCCCCTTTCCCCTGCCATTTCCTTGCCAGGAACAGGACAAGTGAGGAATCAATCCCCCCGGAAAAGGCCACAATGGAACCCTTCCGCGACCTGAACCAATTTTCCAGGATTCTCAGTTTTTCCTCAGTATGTTGCGCCAAATTTGTCATACTTCTTTATTCAGTGAAAATACTTGCTCAATCCACCCTGGTCATGATCAGTTTCCCGTGTTGCACCCCTTTCTCAGAGATAAGACTCTCGGAAAGCGCTGTGAGCCGCGAGGAGATACCATCCAGGGAAATCACCTCCATGCTCAGGTTCTCATTCAGCATAAAACGCTGCACCGAAAGGATCTCCTCCCTGTAATTCCGCTGGATCTCCGCCAGGTGGATGGCGATCTCCCGCTTGTGGTGATCATACACCAGGGTTACCGCACCGGCAACCCGGTTGTTGCACTGCCACTTTTTCTCCACGATGTGCCGGTTCACCAACTGGCGAAGTGCCTGTGACCGGTTGGAGAATTTGTTTTCAAGCACATATTCATCCAGGGCATCAAGTACCTCCTTTTCAAAGGAAACCCCGAAACGAACGACCGACATCGTGTTACGTTTTTAAAAAAAGGTGTTAAGCTTGACGAATATATGGAATTTTTCGAAGCGATGGCTCAAACTGGCCCCGATAAATCATTGACAAACCAGGAATAAGGTTGTAACTTGCAGTAAACCAATAAATCCTGTATCATGTCAGACAGTGTGTATAAGATCATCGAACTGGTGGGAACCAGTACAAAATCCTGGGAGGATGCCGCTGCGACCGCCATCAAAAAGGCATCTGAGACCCTAAGGGACCTTCGCATTGCCGAGGTGTCGGCCATGGACCTTCAAATCAAGGACGGCAAGGTGGAATGCTACCGCACCAAGTTAAAATTATCCTTCAAATTCCTGGGGTAAGGGATCCTATTCATACCGGAGGCTCTCCACCGGATTGGACCGGGCAGCGCGAAATGCATGGAAGGAGACTGTGATCAAAGCGACAAACACCGACAAGAGGAATACCAGAAGGAAGGTGGTCACCTTCAATTCGATGCTGTAGCTGAATATTTGAAGCAACCTCCTGACAATAAAATAGGACGCCGGAAGCGCGATCATATTTGCAAGCACCACCAGTTTTATAAAATCAGACAGAAGGAGTTGCATGATCATCGATGTGTGGGCTCCCATTGCCTTGCGGATTCCCACCTCCTTGGTCCTGCGGGTACTGTTATAATAGGAGAGACCGATCAATCCCATCAGTGCAATGAAGATGGCAATGGCAGAAAAAAGATTAAAGATGAGTTGCAGGCCGTCTGAATTCTGAAGTGCAGGGTACTCGTAATCACTGACAAAATCGTGCTCATATTCATACCCCGGGTTGTGGGTCCCGAATACCCCTTCTATAGCCGCCAGATCTTCAGCAGTTGTACCCGGGGCCACCCTTACGAAGATGAAGTTGCCCACCTTTTGATACCTGTATATAAGCGCCTTTTCTTCAAATATCTTCAGGTTGAAAGGAAAAAAATTGATATTTTCAGTCACACCCAGGATCGTCAGGTCATTTCCCCACATGTAAAAAGATCTTCCCACCGGTTCCTCCCAACCCATCAGGTCCACAAGGCTCTGGTTTACCACCACGTACTCATTGTTCAGGCTGTCCTGCTCCGCGGAAAAATATTTGCCCTGCCGCAGCCCTACCTCGAAGGTGGAAAGAAAATCGGCATCGGTCCTCAGCACAACGGCCAGTTTGTTATGTTCACCCTCCCTTTCACCCCAATCCAGTTCCCCGGTCTGGATCATCACCGGGATCTCTGACCCGGAGGTCACCCCCTGCACGAAATGAAGCGCTTCAAGGTCCTTTTTGATGAGCGGGTAACGGTCCCAAGCCTGCCCTTTTGTACGAATATAGACCACATCTTCCCGGTTAAAACCAAGGTCGGCCTCCTTCAGGTAATTGTATTGCCGCATCATTAAAACCTGTAGGATGATGAAGAGCACCGAGAAGATAAATTGAACCATGATCAGTACCTTGCGGGTACGGCTGCCGCCCCTGTAGGGATCTGCCGATATCCCGGAGAGAAATATCCTCGGCTTGAACCCGGAAATCTTGCGTGCAGGATAAAGTCCAGCAAGCATTCCGGTCACCAGGAAGAGGATCACCGTCTGAACCCAGAATGTCCAGCCAGAAAGCACTTTTTCGGGAGCGATGCCGAATGACCGGTTGATGGGCGGGATCAATTGTTCGGCGATGAAGAGCCCCAGGTAAAATGCCAGCAGTAGCAGCAGGTACGTCTCACCCAGGAACTGAAATACCAGTTGCCGTTTGCTGGCCCCCGCACTTTTCCGGATTGCAATCTCTTTCAGCCGGCCGGAATAGGAGGCCGTGGTCAGGTTGATGAAATTGATGCAGGCAATGGAGAGGATCACCAGCGCCATGATCAGGCTCATATAGAGGGATGCGATCCTCCTGGTTTCTCCGAAGAGGTGCATCCGTTTAAATGAACTCAGAAAAAAATAGGCATCAAGTTCTATGTCCTCCCTCTCCTTCACCAGGTCATTGATGGAACGGTTCAGTGCTGCAAGGTCTGTCCCCGGCTGCAGCTTGAAGTTGCTATAGTAAACGTTCCCGCCGAATTCGTTTACGGGGTAGCCAAGCTCCTCCATGATATGAAACCCAACCAGCGCCTGGAACTGGAAAGAGGATGCTTCGGGCGGATCCTCGATTATACCTGCCACTTCAAAATAGTCCCCCTCCCCGATCCGGACCTGTCGTCCCATGGCCTCTGATTCGCCAAAAAGCTTCCTTGAAAGGCTTTTGGTAATCACGATGTGGTTCCTTTCCGAGAAGAGTGTGCCGATGTTTCCTGCATACAACGGGAATGAATAAAAATGTAAAAAACTGCTATCCACAGCCAAAACTTCATCTTCATCATAGTATTTCATGGGGATCCCTTCGGTGGTATCCACCACCGGGACCCCAAGTTCGAATTGCAGGGGCTGACTGACCCTGCAGCTGCTCTCCACCTGGGGGAACTGCTCTACCAGGATTGCCCCGTATGCCCCCCCGGTGCGTTCCGATGTAAACTCCGATCCATTCTCCGTGGTGAACCGCACATTCAACATGTACATCTGCCTGATATCTTCATGAAATCTATCAAAACTCAGGTCAAACTTCACCCATGACCAGAATGAAAGAAATATTCCGAATCCGATGGCCATACCCAGCAGGTTGATCATCGTGATCAATTTGTTTCTCCAAAGATTCCGGATGGCGATCAGAAAATAGTTGCGGATCATAGCTTATGATTTACCAGGTCGGTTGAGAATTTCGTGCCATGAAGTTTATCTATCTGTATATCTTTTACTTACATTGTTGCAGTTGAGAATACAGTGTTGGATTTTCCAACACTTCCTGTGTGTTATTCCAACAATCTCGTAAATTTATGAATTTGACAGCAAAAGAATGGCCAGAAAAGAGGGTGTAATATTGATCGTGGACGACAACGATGACCTGTTGATCGCACTGAAGCAATTTCTCTCGCGGCACTTTGAACGGATCGATACCCTTAGAAATCCGAACCTGATCCTTTCTTCCATGGAGAGGCAAACCTATGATCTCATCCTGCTGGACATGAATTTCAGGGCGGGAGTTGCCTCAGGAAACGAAGGGATCTTCTGGTTACACAAGATCCTGGAAACTGACCAGGATGCCACCGTTGTATTTCTCACTGCTTTCGGGGATGTGGAACTGGCGGTCAGGTCCATTAAGGAGGGTGCCGCAGATTTTATCATGAAGTCCTGGGATGAACAGAAGATCCTTTCCACGGTCCGCTCCGCCTTTGAACTGAGAAAAAGAAAGCTGGAAGTTTCACTTTTGAAAAAGAAACAGGCCCATCTCACCAGTGAAATCGAAAAGGATTATGCGGTCTGCCATTGCCAGTCGGCAGCCATGAAGGAACTGGATGTACTGGTGAGGAAGGTCGCATCCACCGATGCCAGCGTGCTGATCCTGGGTGAGAACGGAACCGGGAAGGAGGTTGTGGCCAGGGAGATCCACCGCCTTTCAAAAAGAGCATCTGAAATCTTTGTGAAGGTGGATCTTGGAGCCCTTCAGGAAACCCTTTTTGAGAGTGAGCTTTTCGGCCACCGGAAAGGCGCCTTTACGGATGCAAGGGAGGACCGGGATGGCCGTTTTGTGATCGCCTGGGGAGGAACCCTGTTCCTGGATGAGATTGGGAACCTTCCGGTTTCGTTGCAGGGGAAACTGCTTTCCACGTTGCAGAACCAGGAGGTTTATCCCGTGGGATCCTCCCACCCCACTCCGACCGATGTAAGGATTATTTCGGCCACCAATAAGCCTCTCGGGGAGATGATCGATCAAAAGCAATTCCGTGAGGATCTTCTCTACCGGATCAACGCCATTCAGATTGAGATCCCCCCCCTGCGTGAGAGAAAAGATGACATCCCGCTCCTTGCCCGGTTTTTCCTCAGAAAATACTGCGATCATTACAACAAACCAGGCCTGGAACTGGATGACCGCACCATTTCCCTTTTACAACAGCACGGCTGGCCAGGCAACACCCGGGAACTTGAACATACCATAGAAAAGGGTGTGATCCTGGCCGAAGAGACCACCCTTGCCCCGCATGATCTCTTTTCAAAGGGCCAGACCTCCCACGTATTTTCCGCATCCTCCACCTTCAACCTCGAGGAGAATGAAAGGCGGATCATCTCTGAGGCACTGAAGGGGGAAAGGGGTAATGTGAGCTCTGCGGCAAAAAAATTGGGAATCAACCGCTCCACACTTTACCAGAAGATGAAAAAATATGGCCTTTAGCCGTTTCATATGGACCATCCTGGCCCTTGTGGTTTCCATTGTGGCCACATCGGTCGTGCTGGGAATCTACCTGCAGAAGCCCGGGTACGACATCACCACATCTCTGCTGATTGCAATACTCATCGCAGAAACTCTGGCACTCATCCTCTATCTGATCCGGATCAGGAGGGATTTGCTGAAGCTGGTCATCGCCCTGCGCAATGAAGATCCCACCATCCGGTTCAAAATGGAAAAGGGGGATCCCTTTTTCAGCGAGATCCACAGGGGATTCAATGAGATCATTACCAATTTCAGGTTAATCCGGCTGGACAAGGAAGCAGAGCACCAGTTTTTCAGAGCCACGGTGGACCATATTTCCTTCGGGATCCTGGCCTTTGATCAGGGGGGCCATGTGGAGTTGGTCAACGATGCCTTCCTGGATCTTTTCCAGCTAAGAAGCCTCCGGCACCTGGATTCCCTTGCAGAGGTTTCGGCCGAACTCCCCGGCACCTTCAGGCAGCTTTCCCTTCAACAGGAATCACTGAAGCAGATCCAGATCGCCGGCCACCTCTACCATCTTATATTTCTTGTCTCCAGGTTCAAACTCAGGCAACAGGAGATCACACTTATTTCGGTCCGGGATATCAGCAGGGAGATGGACCGCAACGAACTGGAGGCGTGGCAGAAACTATTGCGGGTCCTGAGGCATGAGATCCTCAACTCCATCAGTCCGATCAAGCTCCTGGCCCATAACCTCTCCGGGATCCTGCAGCCCGAAGGGAAAATGGTCCCCCTTCCCACCCTGACGCGGGAGGAGGTGGATGAGATGAAAACCGGGCTGGAGACCATCCACAGAAGGGCTGCAGGGTTATCCAATTTCCTGGATGCCTATTCAAACCTCTACCGGGTTCCTGACCTGCAACTGGAAATGGTCAGGGTTAGTGAGCTGTTGGAACGCATCGTGCTTCTATTTAAGGAACAATTCAATGAGAACGGGATCGCCCAGGCAACCACCTGTCCGGACCCGGGACTGGAGATTCTCATGGATGAACGGATGATCGATCAGGTGGTGATCAACCTTGTCAAGAACAGCCTGGATGCATTGCGGGAGAATGAGAAGCCATCCATCCAGCTCTACGCAGGCATCATGGAGGGGCGGCCGGTGATCGGTGTGAAGGACAACGGGAAAGGGATCCCCGCCGATCAGCTCGAAAGTATCTTTATCCCATTTTATTCCACGAAGGAAGGAGGCACCGGGATCGGGTTGAGCTTCTCCCAGCATGTCATGCGATTGCACCAGGGCCAGTTGAAGGTAAATACCTCGCCAGGTTCCGGGAGCGAATTCCAGCTGGTTTTCACGGTTATCTGAACTTTTTTAAGATCCTTAAGTTACCTTCATAGCATCAAAATATTGTTGAGCCATGAGAAAAATTACGATCCTGATATCCGCCCTGTTCATGGGTACCGTCTCCTTTGCCCAGACATTTGGCGACCTGGAGAAAATGAAAAAGTATGAGGGTTTCCTGAATTTCTATTATCAAGAAAAAGAGGACCGCATCTACCTGGTGGTTGAGGAATTAGACCAGGAGTTCCTCTATGCGCATTCATTAAGCTCCGGGGTGGGCCACAACGACCTTGAGCTGGACAGGGGTCAGCTTGGCGGGGAGGCCGTGGTGCACTTCAGGAAAGCGGGACCCAGGGTCCTGCTGGTACAGTCCAACCTCAGGTACAGGGCCGAAACCGATAACGCGGCGGAAAAGATCGCTGTGGAACAGGCCTTTGCCACATCGGTCCTGCATGGTTTCCCAATCAAGGACGAAAAACCAGGCCAGTACCTCATTGATATAACCCCGATGTTGATGTGGGATATGCATGGGGTATCGGAACGGCTGTCGGATCGGGGCGAGGGAAATTTCAAAGTGGACCCTGACAGATCAGTCCTGGAGCTTTCCCGTACAAAAGCATTTCCCGACAATGTGGAATTTGAAGCACTCCTCACTTTTTCAGGAAAGCCTGAAGGCAGGCTCATCCCATCGGTCACCCCTGATCCCCGTCATGTTTCGGTGATCCAACACCATTCTTTCATCAGGCTCCCTGATGATCAATACCAGCCGAGGGTTTACGATCCCCGGAGCGGCAGCATCGACATCACCTATATGGATTATGCTACTCCAGTGTTCGAACCTATCCGTAAACAGCTCATCCTCAGGCACCGGCTGGAAAAGAAAGAGCCAGGCATGAAGATCAGTGAACCCGTGGAACCGATCATCTATTACGTGGATAACGGAACCCCCGAACCCATCAGGAGCGCACTCCTTGAGGGTGGGCGCTGGTGGGCCGAGGCCTTCGAGTCCATCGGTTTCAGGGATGCATTCAGGATGGAGTTGCTGCCGCAGGATGCCGATCCCCTGGATGTCCGTTATAACGTAGTCCAGTGGGTACATCGCTCCACCCGCGGATGGAGTTACGGAAGTACCGTGACTGACCCACGGACCGGAGAGATCATCAAGGGTCATGTGAGCCTCGGGAGCCTTCGCATCCGACAGGATTTCATGATCGCCCAGGCCCTCCTCAACAAACCCTACGGGGCAGGTGATCTGGACCATGATGCCATGATGGAGTTTGCACTGGCCAGGATCCGACAGTTGTCAGCCCATGAAATTGGGCATACGTTGGGATTCACCCATAATTTTGCCGCCAGTTCCAACAACCGCTCCTCGGTCATGGACTACCCGCATCCTATGGTAAGTGCATCGGGGGGTGAGGTCATCATCGACAGTGCCTACGATGAAGGGATCGGAGCATGGGATAAAGTGACCGTGGCTTATGCTTATACACAGTTCGACCGCGATGAAGCACAGGGTCTGCAAAACATTCTTGCCGATGCCACCGGGCAAGGACTCCGTTTTATTTCGGATACCGATGCACGGGCCCCGGGCGGAGCCCACCCTTACGCCCACCTTTGGGATAACGGAGCTTCAGCCATCGAGGAGCTGGATCAAATCCTTGAAGTCCGCCGGCTAGCCATTGACCACTTCTCTTTGGATAACATCAGAACCGGAGAACCTTATGCCATGCTTGAGGATCTGTTTGTACCCCTCTATCTCTTCCACCGTTACCAGGTGGAAGCCGTTTCAAAACTGGTTGGCGGGGTGGAATACCAGTATTCGGTAAAGGGGGATGCTTCCCCACCCATCAAAGCTGTGGATGGGACATTGCAAAGAGAGGCCATGGATAGGATCATGCATACGCTTTCGGCGGAAGTACTGGTGATCCCCCGGGAAAAATTAGCACTTTTCCCCCCCAGGCCCCCGGGATTCGGGAGCACCCGGGAATCCTTTGAAGGCCGGACAGGCCTGACCTTCGATTACCTGGCTCCGCCCTCCATGGCGGCAAACCTGACCCTGGGCTTCCTGCTTCACCCCGAAAGGGCCAACCGGCTGGTCCAGCAAAAGGCACTTGACGAAAATTTACCAGGACTGGAGGAGGTAATCGGAATGGTGTTGGAAGGAACCGTCATGAAACCACCCGCTGCCAACAGTTATGATGAGGAAGTGAGGAACAGCATCAATTTCATTGCCATTGACCACCTGATTCGCCTGGGAAGCGACGACACTTCAGCTCCCCAGGTGAAGGCCATTGTCCATGGAAAACTTAGCGAGCTGAAGGGATGGTTGGAGCAGGCAGAGTTAAATGACCCCGCCGGGGTTTACAGAAAGGCCTACTTGGACCAGATTACTGAGAATAAGGTCCGCTATCTTCCAACCCTGCCCGGGATTCCGCCAGGGGCCCCCATTGGAATGGAGTGCATGGATCACTGATCGATAATCGCTATATTTGCTGCTTCGTTTCAACAATCCGGAGCTTTTGCCGTTCATAGAATAAATCGGAACAGACCATGCCCATAAATGTACCATCAAACCTGCCCGCAATCGATGAGCTGAAGAAGGAGAATATCTTCATCATGGAGGAGAGCCAAGCTATCCACCAGGACATCAGGCCCCTCCGTGTGGCCCTGCTGAACCTGATGCCGGTAAAAATGGTCACCGAGACCGATTTGCTGCGTTCCCTTTCAAACACGCCCCTCCAGGTGGAGCTGGACCTGCTCTATATGGATGAGCATGAATCCAAGAACACCCCCAGGGAGCACATGGAGGTCTTCTATAAAACCTTTGACCAGATCAGGCATCAAAGGTACGACGGCCTGATCATCACGGGAGCTCCTGTTGAACTGCTGGAGTTCGAAGCGGTCGATTACTGGGATAAACTGTGTGAGGTCCTGGAGTGGAGTAAGCAAAATGTGAGCAATACCATGCACATTTGCTGGGGGGCCCAGGCCGGTCTCTATTACCATTACGGGATCAGGAAATACCCCCTGCCGCACAAGGCATTTGGCATCTTCGATCACCAGATCGGGGACAGAACCCATCACCTGGTACGCGGGTTTGATGATGTGTTTCCCGCCCCGCATTCAAGGTACACCGAGAACAGGCTGGAAGATATCAGGAACCATCCCGACCTGATCCCGCTGGCCTGGTCCCCCCAGGTGGGTTCCAACATTGTCCTCTCAAAGGACAACAGGCAGATATTTATTGCGGGTCACCTGGAGTACAACCCCCTGACCCTGAAAAACGAATTTGACCGTGACAGGGCCAAAGGATTGAATACGGCTGTACCGGAGAACTATTTCCCTGGCAACGACCCTGAGCGGGAACCGGTGATCAGGTGGAGGGCACATGCAAGCCTCCTCTTCTCCAACTGGCTCAATTACTATGTCTACCAGGTTACTCCCTTTGACTGGAAATAGGGGTCCGTCGCGCGTGATCTTCCTGGCTTGCAGTTGACCTCATTGATGGCAAATCAAAGATCCACATCCAGGTTGTTCAGGCCCAGCTCTCGGGCCAGTCCCACCACCCGGGCATATTCATCTGCCTCCACATGCCTGTCAATTTCTGGATGGAGATGGGCCCTGTATGCAGGCCTGTACTGGATCATGATATTCACATAGGTATCCAGGGGCAGGTTCCCCGCGATCCATCGCATGGCTTCCATGGATCCGCTTGCATTGCCGGGCATGACCAGATGCCGGATCATCAGTCCCCTGTAAAGGTTCCCGTTCCTTTCGGAAAGGGCTGTTCCAACCTGCCTTTGCATCTCCAGAAGTGCCCCACAGGTCTGCGAAGGGTAACCTTCAGCATCCTGTGAATAAGCCGACGCACAGAGGGGATCCATGTACTTCAGATCGGCCAGGTAGATATCCACCACCCCGTCCAGCACTCCAAGGATCTCCCTCCGTTCCCATCCGCTGGTATTGTACACCAGCGGTACCCTCAACCCTCGGGAGGCCGCCAGGTCCAGTGCCATGACCACGTGCGGTGAGTAATGGGTGGGTGTGACCACATTGATGTTCCCGCAACCCTGGCCCTGCAAATGGAGCATCATCGAGGCCAGATCCTCGATCCCACACGCCGTGCCGGCCCCCTGGTGACTGATGTCCCAGTTCTGACAAAAGTCACAACCCAGGTTACAATGGCTCAGGAAGATGGTCCCTGATCCGCCCACTCCCACCAGGGGCCGCTCCTCCCCGAAGTGCGCATGAAACGAGGCCACCCTCAATTGGGACGAGGCATTGCAGAAGCCCTTCTCCCCTGCCAGCCGGTTCGCACCGCACTCCCTGGGACACAGCGTGCATTGATCCATTATTTGCCACAACGATTCACCCCTCTCCCTCAGTTGCCCGCTGCGGTGCAGGGAGACATAACCCGGTTTGTAGGATACCCCGTTCATTGCCTTATGGGAGCCATGGGCCCAGTTTCAGATCCTCCTTCCGCCGGCGGATCGCTTCATATGCAATATAGCAAAAGCCTCTCTAAAAGCACATGGCATGGTCCCGGTCATATAAAAAACCGGGGGATGATACAAATCCTGGCCCCTTCATGCCGGAAAAATGAATTTAGATTTTACCTTTACCTCCTTACCAAATGAATCCCAATACAGACCCATGAAAAGAACCCTCCTCATTATCGCCGCCTGTGCATTCACACAATTGCTTGCCGCCCAGCATGGCAAGGTCCTTGACAACCTCTCCATGGAGAGCGCTATCCTGAAGATGGAACGGAAATTTGCCGTCTACCTGCCCCCGGATTATGAATCCTCAGAGAGAAGCTACCCGGTGCTCTACCTCCTGCACGGATCCGGTGACGATCAAACCGGATGGGTTCAATTCGGCGAAGTGCTCCACATTGCTGACAAAGCCATTAATGAAGGGACGGCGACCCCCATGATCATCGTCATGCCCGATGCAAATACCGGGCAGAGGGGCTATTTCAACGATCCGAAAAACGAATGGAGGTACGAGGATTTTTTCTTTGAGGAGCTGATGCCATTTGTGGAAAAGGAGTTCAGGATCAAGGGGGAAAAACGTTACAGGGCCATATCAGGTCTCTCCATGGGCGGAGGCGGAACCTTCATGTATGCCCTGCACCACCCGGAACTATTCTCCTCTGCGTGTCCCCTGAGTGCCAGCTGTGGCCCACTGAACATGGAAGAGATGGAGCGCTACGCCACCAGGAGGGGTTATGAGTCAGGTTCGAAGGAACAGGTGGAGGCATGGTACAAGCAACACAGTGTCCTTGAACTGATCAATGATATGCCTGATGACCAGAGGGAAGCGGTAAGGTGGTTCATTGACTGCGGTGATGATGATTTTCTTTTCGAGGGAAACTCCCTGGTCCATATCGCCATGCGAAAGAAACAAATACCCCATGAGTTTCGTATACGGCAGGGCGGACACACCTGGACCTACTGGCGGGAATCCCTTCCGGTGGTGCTCTCCTTTGTATCTGACGCATTTCACCAGTACTGATCAAAATTAGAACAAGTATACAGCCATGAAGAGTTTATTTTCCATCCTGATCCTCCTTGTCACAATGATCCTGATGAACGGATGCAAAAGCGCAAGTGAAGCAGGGAATGGAGCCGATGCTAGGATCCCGGTCATCTTTGATACCGATGCAAACAATGAACTGGATGACCAGCATGCCCTGGCATACCTGTTGTTGAATGACAGCACATTCAATGTGGTCGGGGTTACCACCAATGCCACCTGGGGTGGAGGTGAGATTGAAGCACACTGGAAGGAAGCCAGCCGGGTGGTAGAAATGGTGGGATGGAAAGGGAAGGTCCCCGTGATCAAAGGCGCCAATGGGAATTTCAGTGAAATTTCGGATCAACTGGACCAACCGGAATTCGATGGCCGCGAGGCGGTGGACTTCATGATCGGTGAAGCCATGAGAAATCGCGATGAACGCCTGCTCCTGCTCCCGGTCGGGAAGCTCACCAATGTGGCCCTGGCACTAAAAAAAGAGCCTTCCATCGCCGACCGCATCAGGGTGGTATGGCTGGGTTCAAATTATCCCGATCCCGGAGAGTACAACCAGGATAACGACACGGCTGCCATGAACTATATCCTCAAAACAAGCGTCCCCTTCGAAATGGTCACCGTGCGCTACGGGAAACCCTCCGGTACCGGTGCAGTGAGGGTGAGGCGAAAGGATATTTATACCAGGATGCCAGGATTGGGGCCGGTGGTGAAGGAACCGGTCCCAGGCAGGCATGGGGACACTTTCACGTGTTTTGGAGACTATTCCGTGAACCTGTTCCAACATATTGAAAGCCTTGATGAAGGTTGTTACAGATCACTTTTCGACATGGCCGCTGTGGCCATTGTAAAGGACCCTTCCTGGGCATCAGCTTCAGAAATTCCGTGTCCGGCACTTATACGCAATGAGTGGGTGGAACAACCTGGAAATGAGAGAACCATTATCGTGTGGGAGGATTTTATGAGTGAAGATATTTTGGCAGACTTCTATTCCACCCTGGAAGGAAATTGAACTAAAACCAGATCCTGCTTTGAGTAATAGGAAATTAACCTCGCTGGTTATTGTATGGGGGATGTGCATCCTTGCCGCAAACGGGCAGGTGATGATCAATGAATTCTGTGCCTCCAATTCTACCATTGCAGCGGATCCTGACTACAATGATTACGCCGACTGGATCGAACTTTTCAATGGCGGGGAGACGATCCTGAACCTGAAGGGCTACTACCTGACTGATGACCTTTCTGTCCCGGGTAAATGGCAGATCCCCGGTGATGCAATGATTGAGCCAGGAGGAACGCTTGTCATCTGGGCCGATGGAATGGATGCGGGTCTTCACGCCTCCTTCAAGTTATCAGCCCTGGGCGAGGAGATCGGACTCTATTCCCCGGGCCTTGTGTTGCTTGATTCAATCACCTATGCGGAGCAGAAGGTTGATATATCCTTCGGCAGGATCACAGATGGCCACATGCGCTGGGGATTTTTCCAGCAACCCACGCCAGATGCCTCAAACAGCACCCAACCCGCCGGCGACTTTGTAAGCAGCGTCCCTGAATTCTCAGTAAGGGGTGGCATTTACACCGGTGCCCTTTCAGTGGAATTAAAAACGGACCTCGGGGGTGAGATCCGATTCACCACCGACGGGTCTGAACCCGTTTCCACTTCGACTCTTTACTCCTCACCCATAGCCGCAGCCAGTACAACCATTGTTCGTGCACGCATTTTTCAACCGGGACTGATCCCGGGGCCCACGGTTACAAACTCCTATTTTATCAATGAAAATTCTGTGGAGGGGAAATTACCCGTGATCTCCATCGCCACGGCCCCGGAGAATTTCTGGGATCCGGTGGAGGGCATCTACGTACAGGACTTCAAGCCCCTCTGGGAAATCCCCGTCAATATTGAGCTCTTTGAGAACAACGGCAGCGACAGGGCAGCCTTCAACCAGCCTGCAGGGGCAAAGGTCAATGGCCTGTATGCCTGGCAGCTGCCGCAGAAGATGCTTGGGATCTATTTTAAAAAACAATACGGGAGCGGACACCTTCAATACCCGGTCATTCACCAGCGCCAGAGAAACAGCTATAAATCTTTTGCACTCAGGGCATCGGGAAGTGACTGGAGCTTCACCCTGTTCAGGGATATGCTGGGTCAGCATGCCACCCTGCTGAACATGGACCTTGATATCATGGGATTCAGACCCTCGGTGGTCTATGTGAATGGGGAGTATATGGGGATCCACAACATCCGGGAGAAAGTCGATGATGATTATATCGAGAAAAGTTACCTCATTGAGCCCGGCACCTTCGACCTGGTGGAAAATGAGAATTACGCCGAGGCCGGCAACCTGGAAGCCTCAAACCAGCTGAAAACGATGCTGGCCGGTGATCTGTCGGTAAGTGCAAATTACAATGCAGTGGCTGAGATCGTGGATATTGAAAATCTTACCGATTACCTGATCACTGAAATGGCCACCGGAAATACTTCTGTGGATCACAATGTCATGACATGGAAACCAAGGGATGAAGGCAAATGGAAGTGGGTGGTCATGGACCTTGACCGGGGCTTTTTCAATCCCTCGGGCAACCTGCTGGATTTCTACCTTTCAAAGAAGGTGCTTCACCTGAACGACCTTTTCCGGAACCCAACCTACAAGAGCTATTTTGCGGGAAGGCTTGCTGCCCAGCTATATACAGGATTCAATCCCCAGAGGATGAACCAGCTCATCGATCAACATGTCAGCTATATTGAATCGGAGATCTCCTCCCATATAAGCCGCTGGGCGGGGACCACATCCTCCTATGGCAATGCCATCCCCTCGGTCCAGTACTGGCAAAATGAGGTTTGCAAGGTAAGGGCCTTCGTACAGGAGCGACCGGGAGCCCTTTTGAATGACCTGCAGAATTATGGTTTCAGCGGAACTGCAAACCTGGCGCTCTCCACCTCTCCGGCCAATGCGGGGACCATCAGGATTGATGGACTGGTCATTCCCGGTGCCACCTGGAGCGGGCCCTACCTCAGGGATCTCGAATTCCAGCTGAGGGCCGAAGGCCGACCCGGACACCAGTTTATGGGCTGGATGAAGTCCGTGAAACAGGTCATCATCCCCATGGGTTCAACCTGGAAATATGCCGATACGGGAGTGGATCCGGGAACTGGATGGAAGAGCGCCGGTTACAATGATGCTGCATGGAAATCGGGTGCAGCGCAGCTGGGGTACGGCGATGGAGATGAATCCACCACCGTCGGATTTGGAGGGGACAGCCAGAATAAATTCATCACCACCTATTTCCGAAAAGTTTTTACCCTGACCGCAGAAGATCTGAAAGCCGGTCAGTTTGCCATTGGTCTTTTGAAGGACGACGGTGCGGTGGTTTACCTCAACGGTACAGAGATTGCTCGCGCCAACATGGGATGCGGGACCCTCGGTTACGGGACCCTTGCTTCAACAGCCATTTCCGGCTCTTCCGAATCAACCGTTTCCACATTTTATTTTGACAGGAGCTTGCTCCATGCAGGTGAGAACCTGATTGCTGTGGAGGTTCACCAGGGTGAGGCCACCAGCAGCGACCTCAGTTTCGACCTGGAGTTTTCCGGTTACCATGCGGACACACAATCCTATTTGTCCACCAATCCTGTCATCACAATGAGCCTGACAGAGGACATCAACTTAACGGCCCAGTTTCAGCAAACCAGCAACTGCATCCTCCCGGATACCATTGACACAGATCTTACCCTGGGGGCAGAATGCTCACCCTACCTGGCGCAGGGGGATATTACCATAGACAGGAATGCCATCCTCACCATTGAACCGGGAGTGGAGATCTGGATGCCGGAGGGAGCCAGTATCTTTGTGAGCGGTGCCATAAATGCTGCGGGGAACTCCCGGGAAGGCATCGTTGTAAGGCTGAACCCCGAATATGCGCCCGGTAGCTGGGGGGTAATCACCTTTCGCAGCCCTTCCCTCCCCTCCAGCCTGAGTTACCTGACCCTGGAGGATGCTTCAAAGGGTCCTGACCCTGTGCTGGATATCGGGGCGATCTCGGCATTTCATGCCGACCTTGAAATGGATCACATGGTGCTCGTAAACAATTATGGGAATCCTATCGTGGCAAGGTATTCCGACGTCAAACTCTCCCACAGCACCCTGCATTCAAAGATCACAGGCGATCTGATCAATGTGAAATACGGGCATGCAGAGATCTCCAACTGCCGTTTCACGGGCAACGACAGGCCGGATACCGATGCCATCGATTACGACGAGATCGAAAATGGAATCATTCGCAACTGCCAGATCACAGATTTCCTGGGATACAACAGCGATGCCGTCGATCTGGGTGAAAACGCGACCGGTATCATGATCGACAGCCTGTTTGTCTACCACATTACCGACAAAGGGGTCTCGGTGGGCCAGCACTCCACCGCCACCATTGAACACAGTGTGTTTGTGAACTGCAACATGGGGGTCGGGGTCAAGGATTCGGCACTTGTGATCATTGACCACTCTGTTTTCTACGGGAACGGATACGGCGTTGCATGCTTTGAAAAAAACCTGGGCTACGCGGGGGGCAATGCCAGGATCACCAACAGCATCCTTTCCAATTCAACCAGGGATCCGCTGTTTGTGGACGCCAAATCAACCATGTTGATCCATCATAGCCTCACCGATTCCCTGGTCCTGCCCTATCTGCCTTCCAACCTGACGGGCAATCCATTATTCGCAGGCCCTTCGTTCTCCGATTTTGCCCTGTTGCCAGGATCGCCGGCGCTCAATGCAGGCGCCGATGGCACTGCACCTGCAGATATGGGAATCCCTTACAATGATTTCCGACCCGAACCATTTGTAATGATCTACCAGCTCTATCTCAGTGCAGGCACCCTGGGGCTGCCTGAGTTTATCACCCTTTACAATCCATCCTCAGCGGTGGTGGACCTGTCAGGCTACTCATTCACCAAAGGCGTCACCATGACCATTCCAGAGGGGATCTCCCTCGATCCCCTGGAGATCCTCTATATTACAAGCGATGCAAGCCTGTATGACTGGCACATCAAAACCAGCCAGGTGCTGCAATGGGAAAGTGGAAAGCTGGCCAATGAGGGCGAAGAGATACAACTGGAGGATGCCCATGGGATTGTGATCGATCATATTGCATACAGGAACGATGGTTTCTGGCCCCCTTCCGCCTTTTCAGGTGATCTGCTGTTGCAACTGATCGATCCGGGGCTTGACAACCATTTCCCGGAAAGCTGGCAAACTGCGCCTGTCCAACAGGTCATCACCTCATCACCGGATGGATTGATCCGAAGCAACCTCAGGCTCTATCCCAATCCGGCCAGGTCCCTGGTGACCATTGAAGGCATCGATGAACAAATAGAAGAAGTGGGGATCTACAACCTGACTGGGCAGCTTCTTGGCCTGGTAAACATGGAACAGGCGGGCAGGTGCACCCTTGATGTTTCGGCATATCAGGCTGGAATGCTGTTCATTAAGGTGGGGGATCAAACCCTGAGGCTGGTGGTGACCCATTGATGATCTTTAAAATATAATTCTCAATCCAATCCTTGATTCTATTGCCTGATCTCCCGTCAGAAGAAGGTTAAAGTGCTTGAATTATTCCCCCATTTTTCCTAATTTACATAGTTGTTTTGTAAATTCAACCCTGCATATCATGAAAAGAAGAAAATTCGTAACCTTATCTGCCATGTCAGTCCCACTGATCAGTATGTTCCCGGCCAGCCTCACAGGCATCACAAGAGAGATAAAGAAAGGAAAGATTGAAAAACGTTCCCTTGGCAAGACGGGGGAAAAGCTCTCCATGATAGGCTTCGGAGGGATCGTGGTGGACGGGGCAACCACCGCCCAGGCAGCCTCCCGGGTGAAAGAGGCCATCGATTTTGGTATCAATTATTTTGATGTGGCCCCTTCATACGGAAATGCAGAGGAGATGCTGGGGCCCGCACTTGAACCCTATCGCAAAGATGTGTTTCTTGCATGCAAAACGGGTGAGCGCAAAAAGGAGGGTTCACGAAAAGAGCTTGAACAATCCCTGAAATACCTCAGGACAGACCACCTGGATCTATACCAGTTGCACGCAGTCACCTCCCTGGAGGATGTGGATACCATTTTCAATAAGGGGGGTGCCATGGAGACATTCCTGGAGGCCAGGGATGAGGGAAAGGTCCGTTTCCTGGGATTTTCAGCACATTCGGTGGAGGCAGCCCTGGCACTCATGGAACGCTTTGATTTTGACACCATCCTGTTCCCGTTTAATTTTGCCACCTGGTATGCCGGTAATTTTGGCCCCCAGGTCATGGAAAAGGCGAAAAGCAAGGGGATGGGCATCCTGGCCCTGAAAGCCATGGCCTGGCGCCCCTGGGAAGAAGGTGAGGAGAGGAACATTTCCAAGACCTGGTATAAACCGCTCACCGATCCGGAAGAGGCAAACCAGGGGCTCAGGTTCACCCTCTCTCACCCCGTGACCGCTGCAATTCCCCCGGGAGATGAAGAGCTGTTTTCCATGGCCCTTAAACTGGCCAGCGACTTCAAACCAATGGATCAGAAAGAGATCCTCGCCATCAAGGAGAAGGCCATGAAAACCAATCCCCTTTTCAGATATCCCATGGAGACCTGATCCCTTGCATAGGTTCCCGGGAAGAAAGCTCCGGCTACTGATGCGATCGCAACCGCGATGGCAAGCAGGAAGGTGAGAATCCTGGGAGTATTCAAATAAGCTGTTTGCATGACAGGTCCTGCCTCATGCAGTGAAACGGACTATTCCTTCAACTGAATATTGATCAACAGTTTCAGGGTAAAAATGAGCCCATCGTTGAAGGTGGCATTTTTCACGGTCCTGTTGTCCCCGAAGGTCACCAGGGGAATTGCAAAATCCACCTTCTGGTCACCCGCAAATTGTTTGTAACTCCTTCCGAAGGAGCGGCCGACCATCGCTTCCACAAAGAAAACGCTAAAGAGCCGCTGCCTGGCGTAGAGGGAGAGGTCAATGCTCTGGCGCTCCATATAATCGCCCGAATAGGCATCCTCCCCCATGTAGTAAGTGGTGATCAGGCCAAAATGATTGAATCCGGCGGTCAGGTTGTCATTCACCTTATAATTTACCCTTGCCGTTACGGGAAGCATTCCGTTGATGCTCCACCTGTCTGATATCCGCCAGTCGAGGTTCACCAGTGGCACCAGGTATGGCCCGTATAATTCCTGGTTGAACATGGCACCGAATGCCATGGTCAGTCCATCATGAAACTTCTTCTCATAAGTGATCAGTCCGCCCAGCTGGAAACTGTTCCCGTCCAGGTTTTTGAAGTCCGACATCAACCTGGGAGCAATTAAGATCTGAAGGGTCCTGTCATTGCTGAAATGCTGAATAAGGCCTGTCCTCAATATGATACCGTGGATATTGATGGGATTGGCCAGGTCACCAGGGATCCCGGGATCACCCTGCACATTGAAATAAAAATGGTTGACATTAATTGCGATCATCGAATGGGCCCCCACGTTAAAACCGGCAGTGAGGGAATTCAGGGCACCGTATTCAGTGGCTTTTCCCGTATAGGTATCTTTGTATTCTGCTGATAATCCATACCGCCCGGAAAGGACGAGAATATCCTGTGTTTTCTGTGCGGCCAGGGAAGATCCGAGACCCGCTGCCAGCAGCAAAATGAGAAATCTTTTCATGGAAGAAGGGGTTAGTGTGTATAGTTGAGTTGGATAAAGATATAAAAGATTCACTATTTTTGACAGTAACTGTCCATCCCGGACCTCACCCAGATGAAATCCATGAAACACCGAACCCAGTCGAACCGTTATGGCCTTGTGATCGCAGCTTTTCTAATGGTGATTGCATTTGCATGCAAACCCTCTCAGAACACCCCCCTGAAACTATGGTACGATCATCCCGCTGAGGAGTGGACAGAGGCTCTCCCGGTAGGAAACGGGAGGATGGGGGCCATGATCTTCGGGGGAGTGGAAAAAGAACACATACAATTCAACGAGGAGACCCTGTGGACCGGGGAACCCCACGATTATGCCCATCCGGGTGCCTCCAGGTACCTGGATGAGATCAGGCGATTGCTGTCAGAAGGCAGGCAGGAAGAGGCTGAGAGGCTGGCCACGGAGGAATTCATGAGTGTACCCGTCCGCCAGAAGGATTATCAGCCCTTCGGGGACCTTTACCTTGAATTTCCGGCTCATGACACCTATGACAATTACCGCCGGGAACTGGACATCAGCAATGCCATCTGCAGAACCAGCTATGAGTCGGGGGGTATCAAATACACACGCGAGGTGATTGCCAGTCAACCCCGGCAGGTCATCGCCATGCACCTGAGGACCGAAACAAAGGGAACGCTTGCCTTCAGGGTCAAACTGGATGCCGCGCATGAAGCACACTCCATCAATATCCTGGAGAACGGACTTGAGCTCAGCGTCCGGGTAAAAAACGGCAGCCTCAGCGGGATTGCCCGCGTCAAGGTTGAGACGGACGGGACCATGATCGCCGAAGGCAACGCCATCCATGTGAAAGGGGCCACCGATGCCACCCTCTGGCTGGGAGCATCCACCAATTTTGTGAATTACCATGATGTGGGTAAAGATCCCGTCACTGAACTTGATTCGCTTTTCCGGAACCTGGAGGGCCTCTCCTATGACCAGGTCAGGAAAGCCCACATCTCAGATTATCGTTCGCTGTTCGACCGGTTCGGGATCGAACTGGGAAACAACCTGCGGGATAGCCTCCCCACGGATGAGAGGATCATGTTATTCAACCGGGACCCCGAGGACCCTCAACTGCTGGCCCTCTATACACAATATGGCCGCTACCTCCTCATCTCCTCCAGCCGTCCCGGAACCCAGCCCGCAAACCTGCAGGGGATCTGGAACAGGGACCTGGCGCCGGCCTGGGGAAGCAAGTACACCATCAACATCAATACCGAAATGAATTACTGGCCCGCCGAGGTCACCAATCTTTCCGAATGTGCCGAACCACTGTTCCAAATGATCGGCGAGTGCGCCGAAACCGGGAGCAGGGTGGCCCGGGAACATTACAATTGTGACGGGTGGGTGGCACACCACAACACGGACCTCTGGAGGGGTACCGCCCCCATAAACTACTCCAACCATGGGATATGGGTGAGCGGCAGTGGCTGGCTGGTTCATCATCTCTGGGAACATTACCTTTTCACCCGGGATGAAACCTTCCTGCGCGAAAAGGCCTATCCGCTCATGCGAAGTGCAGCACTCTTCTATTCCCAGTACCTGGTGGAGGATCCCGAGACGGGCTGGCTCATCAGCACTCCCTCCAATTCACCCGAGAACGGGGGACTGGTGGCCGGTCCCACCATGGACCACCAGATTATCCGGTCACTTTTTAATGCCTGTGTGGAAGCATCGTCCATCCTGGGAACGGATGGATCGTTTGCATCTGAATTAAAAGGGTTGTCGCTACGGATCGCACCCAACCAGGTGGGAAGGTACGGGCAGCTCCAGGAGTGGATGGATGATATGGATGATCCTGAAAACAGGCACCGGCATGTTTCACATCTCTGGGGAATCCATCCCGGAAATGACATCAACTGGGACACCGGTCCCGGGCTGATGGAAGCAGCCAGGCAATCCCTGCTTTTCAGGGGCGATGACGGAACCGGTTGGAGCCTTGCTTGGAAGATCAATTTCTGGGCCCGGCTGCTGGAGGGTGACCACGCCTACGAAATGGTGAAAATGATCTTCCGTCCGGTCTTCTCCGATGAATTAAGGATGGGGCCCGGCGGAGGATCCTACCCCAACCTCTTTGATGCCCATCCCCCTTTCCAGATCGATGGGAACTTCGGGGCCGCTGCCGGAATGGTGGAGATGCTGGTTCAATCCCACCGCACCGCCAT
>JAHEEC010000130.1 GCA_024640885.1 Bacteroidota bacterium
CGCCCCCGTAGGCTGCATCCACGTGGAACCAGATCCCCTCTTCGTCACATACCTGTCCGATGCTCTCCAGGGGATCAATGGTACCGGTGCCGGTTGTCCCGGCTGTGGCAACCACCATCACGGGTCTCAGACCGGATTTCCTGTCCCTCAATATATTCATCCTGAGCTGGGCTACATCCATTTTCAACTGGCGGTCCACAGGGATCTGCCTCATGCAACCGGTACCAAGACCGGCCATCCTGGCACCCTTCAGGATGGAGTGATGGGTCTCCTCAGAACAATAGATCACAGGTGATTCTTCGATGCCCTGCAGCCCCTTCTCTCCAATCAGGGGAAAGGCATGGTTCAGGGCGCATAATATGGCAGTGAAATTAGCTTCGGCTCCTCCTGAGGCAAAAACCCCGTCAATGTGATTCTTTTCAAAACCAAAACGGATTCCGAACAGCTCCACCAGGTATTTTTCCACCTCATTGGCATAGGGTGAATGGCTCCAGGCAGCAAGTTGCGGATTCATGGTTGCGGTGATCAGATCCGCTAGGATCCCTGCAAAATTTGCACGCGGGTTATACAAACCGAAGTACATGGGGTGGGGGGTATGCACTGCATGTGCAGTCATACCCTCCAGCACCGCCTGAAGCGCCACAAGGCCTTGTACCGGAAGTTCGAGGTCGAATGATCTGACTGATTGAGAGACCTTTTCAGGGTCCAGCGGGGGAGCCACCCGAAAAGTACCGGTCTGCCGGTAATAGCGTTCAAGTTCTGCAATCAGGTATTCAAAGAGTTGAGAACGTGCTCCGGGTGACAGGTCGAAATCAGTATTCAATGGTTGTTCCACTTTTTTTTGTGAACCGGATGGTCTTACCGGGTGCGATTACTTTTTTTTCTTGCTTGAATTGGCCTTTGGATTGAAATCAAGTGCAAGCCTGATCCAGTATTCAAGATCATCTTCCATGTCCATTCCTACGGGTTCCACAAACACAAACCCCTTCATGGTCCTCCCCGTGAAATCCATGGGTTTGCACCCCTCTCTTTGAAGGACCGTTTCATAGATCTCAGGATCGATGCGGGCCATCAGGTTCTCTTTGACCACTCCCAGGCACATTTTCTCGTTCACCATGAATGCAACTCCCCCCATCATATGTTTTTCCTCGAAATTGACACCAAGTTTATGAAGCTGGTCTGCCACTCTCTCCGCAAGGAATTCATTGTATGCCATATATCCTTTGATTAAATTGCAAGGTTTTCTGCGGCTGAGCTTATCTCATTGATTGCCAAATCAATATGGCGTTGTTCCACATAAGTCTGACCGATGACCATCCTGAGACTGTATGCACCCCGGATTTTTGTATGCGTCAGGAACAATTTTCCCCGGCCGTTGATCTCCTCCAGCAGCTTTTCATTGAGGCGGTTCAGGAGTTCCTGGTCCTTCACGCCAGAAGGATGGAGGCGAAATATGGTGAAGTTGAGAAAGGGTTCCATGGCCAGAATGATCCCTGGGATCTTCCTGATCTCATCAGAGAAATACCGGTTCAGCCCGATGTGCGTGCGGAGCCTCTCCTCAATTCCTGATATACCGAATCCCCTCAATACGAACCAGAGCTTGAGTGCCCTGAATCTTCTGCCCAGGGGAACCCCCCAATCCCTGTAATCGTTCACACTTCCCCTGGACTTTGTTTTCAGGTATTCGGGTAGTACTTCAAATGCACTGATCAGGAGGTCCGCATTCTTTACATAGTACACAGAACAATCAAAATTGGTGAACATCCATTTGTGCGGATTGAACACGAAACTGTCCACCTTTTCGATGCCCTCAATCATCCAGCGGTATTCAGGGAGGAGGAGGGCTGTGCCGGCATAGGCTGCGTCCACATGAAACCACATGTGATACTTTTTACAGATTTCCCCGATGGCATCAATGGGGTCCACAGCCAGGGTACCCGTGGTTCCAATGGTCCCCACTGCGGCGCAGGGTTGAAAACCTTTATGAATATCAGCCATGACCTGTTCTTCCAGAAGCCGGGGATCCATGCGCAATTGCTCATCCACACCCACCTTGACCAGGTTTTTCTTTCCGATTCCGCAAACACCCACTCCTTTTTCAATGGAGGAATGGGTCTCCCCGGAACAGTAGACCCTCAGGTTGCCCGGCACCCCTTCTTCATTTGAACGGAATCCGGTGGCCACTTCCCTGGCGGTGATCAGGGCCACCAGCGTGGCTGACGAGGCACTATCCTGGATGACGCCGTCAAATCCCGGGGGAAGATGGATGGCATCCCGGAGCCATTCCATCATTCGCTCTTCAAGCTCTGCGGCTGCAGGCGATGTGTCCCAGATCATGCATTGTGCGCCGATGGCAGAGGTTACAAACTCTGCAAAGATCGATTCAACGGAGTTATTTGCGGGAAAATAGGCGTGGAAATTTGGATGTTGCCAGTGAGTGATCCCGGGGAGTATCACTTCATGCAGATCTTTCATGATGCGCTCCAGCGATTCGGGATCCCGGGGGGGCCTTTCCGGGATCTTCCGGTAAACTTCCCCCGGCATGACCTGGGATTTCACGGGGAATTCAGTGATGTGATTCAGGTAATGGTCTATCCAGTCAATGACCACATCGGAATTCTTCTTAAAATCTCCAGGCGCTATCATAATTGATCTAAATTTAGTAATTTTCTGGTACCCCGCATGGGCGGGATAAATTTTCAAAACCATTTACCATGCACTCCTCAACCCACGGTTCGTTGCCTTCCATCATTGTTGCGATCCTGGCCCCGATGCTGCTCACTGGATGCAGCCCGGACAGGATCCCCGATCCTTCGGAACTTACAGAAAAAGAACAACTTGGAAAGTTTTTATTCTTCGATGAAAGCCTTTCGACACCCGAGGGGCAGTCCTGTGCCAGTTGCCATGATCCGGCGGTAGCGTTTACAGACCCAGAATCGATCCTTCCGGTTTCAAAGGGGGCAGTGAAAGGGTTGTTTGGAAACCGCAATGACATGACTGTCTCCTACTCCAGGCATGTACCTCCCCTCCATTACGACTCGGTAAACCAGGAATGGAACGGGGGATTGTTCTGGGACGGACGGGCAAACAACCTGATCGAGCAGGCCATGGCCCCCCCCATGAATCCATTGGAGATGGCCAATCCGGATACACTGGCCATGGCTTTAAAGCTCAGGTCGCTGGATTACGCAGGGAAATTTGAGGAAATTTATGGAAGCGGAGCGCTTGCCGATCCGGGGATGGCTTTTTATCATATGGCGGATGCGGTGGCTGCCTACGAAATGAGCCGGGAGGTCAATCCTTTCAGTTCAAAATTTGACCTGTGGAAAAGGGGTGAGGCCACCTTAACAGATCAGGAGCAGCGAGGTTTCATGTTGTTTGCGGTTGAGAGCAAGGGCAATTGCATTGCATGCCATCCCCACACTCCAATGGAGGACGGCACTCCTGCACTTTTTACAAATTTCACCTATGACAACCTGGGGGTCCCCCCCAATCCGGAGAATCCATTTTATCAGCTTTCCGGGGAGCATAATCCCGATGGGTACGGTTTCAGGGACCTGGGACTGGGTGGATTTTTAAATGATCCTGCGGAAAACGGAAAGTTCCGGGTACCTACCCTGAGGAATGTGGCTATCACGGCTCCCTACTTGCATAATGGGGTCTTCAAGACCCTGTTCCAGGTAGTTGCATTCTATAACACCAGGGATGTGGCTCCCTGGCCCGAGGCCGAAGTCACCGGGAACGTGAATCGCGATGAAATGGGAGATCTGGGTCTTTCAATTCAGGAAATGGAAGATATAGTAGCTTTCCTGGGGACCCTGACCGATGGTTGGGTGGAACCGGACTGACAGGTAGCCTGACTGGAAGATAGAGGAGATGGCCTGCCGTTTCTTTCAATCCTCTATTCCAGGAAGAACACGATGCTTTTGCAGGCCATGTCCAGTGCAAAATATATAAAAGCCCCTGCAAATATTTTAAAAATGAAGGGGATTATTTTGGGCCTGGAGAGAATGAACCTGAACCTGGAAAAGAGGAAAGCCACCGTGACGGTGGAGAGGAGCCATCCCAACTGGACCAATCCCATAAAAACATATGCACCCAGGGAGAGCTGTTCACCCAGAAGGATCGCTTTTGGAATGCAAATGGTGATCCAATAGGTCCAGAGGATCCCGTTTGAAAGGATCATGATCACAATCTTCCATATGCTAAAATGAATTTTTTCCCCGGGGTCCAGGGAGCGCACCTTCCAGATCGCTATGGAAATCCATACCAGGATCACTGCACCTGCTAGGGAAATCCCCCTGAAAAATGCCTCGTCGAAATCCAGGGAATTCAGGATTATAAGGCTGATGACGGCCACGAGGGATTCGGCTGCCAGGGCAATGAGGATGATCCGCATGCCCCTGGGGAATCCGCTCTGAAGGATCTCGGTAAAAACCGCGGTGATCACCGGACCTGGAATGACACCTCCGATAAGCCCCAGTAAAAACGCAATGACGAGTTCATGGATCATTTATGCTCCGAATAATATAAATGTATTGCGTTTGCCACTCCATCAGCCCGTTATCAATTCTCTGGTGGTCTGCATGAGATAGGTCAGAGGGCTATTTTCGCGGGATCAATATATATAAAAATAGGTCTATTTCGTATATTCGTAAGGACAAGAAGCAAATACCACCAAAAATCCCTATCATGAAATATCTGTCAATCATCCTTCTCGCATTGTGCAGCATCCTGAATGCACAGGAGAAAGATCCGCTTATTTCCGAAAGCACTTTCAACGGATTGAAGTTCCGTAATATAGGTCCGGCCTTTACCTCGGGTCGTATCGCCGATATAGCCATACACCCCCAGAATAGCAATTGCTGGTATGTGGCTGTGGGTTCAGGCGGCGTCTGGAAAACTGAGAATTCGGGGGTGACATGGACACCTGTTTTTGACAGTATGGCTTCATATTCAATTGGATGTGTTGCCATTGATCCTGGAAACCCTCACACCGTATGGGTTGGAACCGGTGAGAATGTGGGGGGAAGGCATGTGGGATTCGGGGATGGGATCTATAAAAGTACAGATGATGGCAAAAGCTGGAAAAATATGGGATTGGGCTCCTCGGAGCACATATCCAGGATCGTGGTTCATCCCTCCAGTTCAAATGTGGTCTATGCAGCTGTCCAGGGTCCGCTTTGGAGCAGCGGGGGTGACAGGGGGCTTTTTAAATCCACCGACGGGGGAGTGCACTGGAAAAAAGTGCTCGGGGATGACCAGTGGACGGGCGCAACGGACCTGGTCATCGACCCGGTTAATCCGGATTGGATGTATGCCGCCACATGGCAGCGGCACAGGACAGTGGCTGCCTATATGGGTGGCGGACCCGGATCGGCCATTTACCGCAGCACTGACGGGGGTGAGCAGTGGGAAAAGATGAGCAGTGGCATCCCCGGCTCCAACCTTGGAAAGATCGGGCTTGCCATCTCACCCTTTGACCGCGATGTGATTTATGCAGCCATTGAGCTGGACCGGAGGACGGGCGGGGTATTTATCTCCGAGAACAGGGGTGCCACCTGGAAGAAGCAATCCACTACGGTCTCAGGGGCCACAGGCCCGCATTACTACCAGGAGCTTTACGCTTCTCCGCACCATGAGGGAACCCTGTACCTCATGGATGTATACATACAGGTTTCTAAAGACCACGGGAAGACCTTCCAAACCCTTAATGAGCAGGCGAAGCATTCCGACAGCCACTCCATTGCCTTCCGCAAGGATGATCCTGACTACCTGCTGGTTGGGACCGACGGAGGGATTTATGAGAGCGAGGACCTGGCAGCACACTGGCGGTTCATCGATAATCTCCCCGTTACCCAGTACTACAAGCTTGCAGTGGATGACAGTGAACCATTCTATTATATTTATGGAGGCACCCAGGACAACGGATCCCACGGAGGCCCTTCCAGGACCGATCATTCAAATGGCATCAGGAACTCGGACTGGTTCAAGATCCTTGGAGCCGACGGTCACCAGACTGCCACTGAACCGGGAAACCCGGCCATTGTTTATGCCGAATCACAGGAGGGTGGTTTGCATCGGATTGACAGGCTCAACGGCGATCAGGTTTACATCCAGCCCCAGGCCGGCATCGGGGAGCCCCATGAAAGGTTCAACTGGGACACCCCGATCCTGGTGAGTCCCCACGATCCAGCCCGCATTTACACGGCTTCCTACCGCGTCTGGCGCTCCGATAACAGGGGGGATCGGTGGGAGCCGGTCTCCCCCGACCTGACCAGGAACCAGGAGCGCATCTCCCTTCCCATCATGGGCAGGGTCCAGAGCTGGGATAACCCGTGGGACATCTATGCAATGTCGACTTACAACACCATCACATCCCTGGCAGAATCACCCCTGAAGGAAGGAGTGATCTATGCAGGGACCGATGACGGGATCATCCAGGTGACCGAAGATGGAGGAAAAAGCTGGAGGAAGAAGGAGGTTGGGTCCATTGAGGGCGTGCCTGCCACCGCCTTTGTGAATGACCTCAGGGCAGACCTGTTCGACGAAGGGACCGTTTATGCAGCCCTGGATAACCACAAGTATGGGGATTTCAGGCCCTGGCTGCTGAAAAGCACCGATAAGGGCAGAAGCTGGAAGAATATTGCCGGAAACCTCCCGGGCCGGACCCTGGTGTGGCGGGTGGTTCAGGACCATGTGGATCCCGACCTGCTCTTTGCAGCCACCGAATTTGGGATCTATTTTACCCTGGAGGGAGGTGGAACGTGGTTTGAACTCAAGGGCGGAGTCCCCACCATTTCTTTCAGGGACATCACCATTCAGCGTCGTGAAAATGACCTGGTGGCGGCATCCTTTGGCAGGGGATTTTTTATCCTGGATGATATTTCGCCGCTGAGGGATCTTCACATTGATATGCTGGAACAGGAAGCATTGCTCTTCCCGGTAAAGGATGCCCTCCTGTATGTGGAGAAAAACCTGGTCGAGTACCAGGGAGCATCAGATTACACGGCCGAAAATCCGCCTTTTGGTGCCGTCTTCACCTATTACCTGAAAGAGCAACTGACATCAAGAAAAGCGGAAAGGCAAAAAAAGGAGAAGCAATTTGAAAAGGATCAGGCGGATATCCCTTTTCCTGGCTGGGAGGCACTGGACAAGGAAAAAGCTGAAGATGGCCCCGTGCTCATCTTCACCATTAAAGATGGATCGGGGAGTATTGTCAACCGGGTGGTCGCACCAGGGAAGAAGGGCCTGAACCGGGTAAGCTGGGACCTGAAGTATGCTTCAAAAAGGACCATTGATCCGGATGTCCCTGGTAAAATTGCCACCACCTCCCGCTACCTGGTCGTGCCAGGCACCTACTCGGTGAGCCTCTCATCCCTGCAGGGCGGGGTGCTCCTACCGCTGGCAGAGGAACAGGTTTTTAAGGTCAATCCTTTATATATGGGGGCACTTCAGGGTGCTTCCGGTGCAGAAACAGAAAGATTCAGGCTTGAGCTCCAGGAGCTTGAGCAGGAATTGAACCTTGTGAGTACACGGCTGACCCAGGCAAAGAATAAGATCCAGGCCATGAAAAGGGCATACCTGAGGAGTGACAGCGATTTGCAGGATTTAATGAACAGGATCTATATGGCTGAGTCCGAACTTCAGAAGCTGGATTGGGAATTGAACGGTTACAGCTCCGTCCAGGAGATTCAGGAGAAGCAGCCAGCCACTCC
>JAHEEC010000131.1 GCA_024640885.1 Bacteroidota bacterium
GCCCGTGGAAAACTCCCGCTCCAGATCGAGAACCATGACCACCAGGTACCGTAATCGATGATGTGTTGCGGGATTGGAATGGTCCCTGATTCGGAGAGGGTGAGCAGTTTCCTTCCATCAAAATGAGCCTGGTCTCCCTCCCACTGGGCACTCATGGTGGATTCGGGACTTTCATAGATATCCAGTCCCACGATATCCACATAATCGTCCCCTGCATACCAGTCATAATTTCCATGGGTCGAAACCCAGATCAGGTTATGCAGGCCAAAATGGCGGGTAAACCTGTCGTGCATGATCCTCCAGAGTTCCTGATAGGGCCCGCTGCCCTTTGCCCCCCACCAGAACCAGCCCCCGGAGGCCTCATGGAGGGGGCGCCACAGCACAGGGATCCCTTCGTTATAGAATTTCCTCAGTTCATTGGCGATCACATCCATATCCCTCAGGAGTGCCCGGTACCTCCATGAAGTGGTATCGGAGAGCGCCGCCTGGAGGTCAAAGGTGGTGGCATAGGTATAGAACCCCCTCCACCACTCCTTGCCCGGCTCATCAATCAGATCGGTCGGGGCGTTCCAGTGCCAGCTGAGGCTTACCAGCCCCCCGGTGGATTTCTGCCAGGCAATGATCTCCTCGGTGGTGGAAGCCGGTTTGGCACCGTGCTCCTGCCTCGATACCGAATAGTCGATCAGGTCGAATACCCCCACGGCCGGGGTCTTTCCCGTCACGGAATCGATGTAGAGGATATCCGCAAGGTCCTGCTGTCCCGATAGCACTTTTTCTCCATACATCTCCAGCAGATATTCAAAAACCTCCACAGAGGATCCAAGTGCATCCGCATCTGTCAGGGTACCCGGCGGGAGTAAGGGTTTTGAGACCACAGCCGGTATAAACCTGATATAATCCAGGTAGTACCAGCCCCATCCCTTTGAAACCACGGCCACATTCTCGCCTTCGCCCAGCCTGATCTTCCCGGCGTCGTGCTCCGCGAACTTGCCGCCCGACAGAGGAAACATGCTTCCCAGGGCCGCTCCGTTGATGGAGAGTTCATACCCTTTCTCGCCATAGGGTGTGGCATAGCCGATAAGGACCGAGTAGAGACCGGGTTCAATGGTGAAGGTAAACTTCACCTGGTCCCCGCTGTTATCAAAACCGTCCACAAAACCGGAGCCCGAATATCCTCCAGTGGCCGTGCTGACCACTACGCCTGTGAGTTCTGCATCTTCAGCCTCCAGGAGCAGGGTATCCTGACCGCCCAGGGCTGCCCCATTGAATAAAAGAATAATTCCGGTCACAATCCCGGCGGCCCATCTATTGCTGAAAAAATTCATCATTCGAAAAGATTATTTGAGGGCGTTGAACCACACATTCATTTTGCCTGCACCCCGGTTGGCCCACGCATAGTATGGGACCAGGTTCAGATCCTCCCGCTGCAGCATATTCACCCCGCCCAGCAGATCCGGCATAAATGTGGCTTTAAACTCACTATTTTCATTGATTGAGGCATCCAGTACGTCCGCGGTGTTATCAATCTCTTCCGCACAATAGACGATGGGCCCGTACTGGACCGCCAGAAGGCCTGTCTTGGCAGCCACCTTCTCATTGGCTGACACAATCCGGTCTTCCATGGGCAGGTTCAAACTGATCCTGTCCCCTTTCTTCCAGTTTCGGTGGACGGTGGCGTAACCATTGACCATCTCCGGTTCCACCTGCTCCCCGTTCACCTCCAGGGAGGCCTTCCCAATCTGCATATCCTCAAAACGGAAGAGATCAGAGGGAACAGGGGTGTCCTTTGCCCAACCGGGGATCCTGAGGTAGAGGGTGGCATCCACCGGATCCTCCTGCCGGATCTCCATGGCGATCTCTCCCTCCCATGGATAATTCGAGTGCTGGGAGAGCTTAAGCAATCCGTCCTCCGCTTGGAAAGTTACCTCGCTGTTCATATAAAGGTTCACATAGAGCTCCCCTCTCCTGGCTGCATAAGCGTATCCTGCCACAGAAGGGATGAACCTGGAGAGGTTGGAGGGACAACAGGAGCATTCGAACCAGGGTGATCGTCCATTGACCCCCTGGTTAAATGCAGATACCCCGTCATGTTGAAGGGTATTGGGATAGAAGAAGAGGGTTCCGTCCAGTGACAACCCCGAAATCAGCCCGTTATAGAGGGTGCGTTCCAGGACATCGATGTATTTTGCATCTCCATGCATGAGGAACATCCGGTGGTTCCAGTACACATTTGCAATGGCGGCGCAGGTTTCATTGTAGGGGTGATTGGGAAGGTCGTAGTCCGCTCCGTAGGCTTCGCCTCCATGGCTGGCCCCCACGCCCCCGGTCACAGAGAGTTTCCTGCCGGCCACATTCTCCCAGATCCTTCCGATGGCTGCAAGGTAGGCCGAATCCCCTGTGAGGGCAGCCACGTCGGTCATGGCGCTGTACATGTAATTGGCCCTCACGGCATGCCCCACTGCTTCACTCTGCCGGGTCACCGGCAGATGGGCCTGCGAATACTCTCCCTCATGAACCTCAGCCCTGATATCCAGCAGATGCTTGGCCAGTTCAAGGTATTTCTCATTTCCGGTCACCCGGTAGAGCTTCACCAGCCCGATCTCAATTTCCTGGTGACCGGGCACATAATCATGCTGTTGGGTGATGCATACATCATATACCAGGTCGGCATTCCTGATGGCCACATCCAGGAAACTGCGCTTGCCCGTGGCCAGGAAATGGGCCACGGCAGCCTCGTACATATGCCCGGCATTGTAAAATTCATGGCTGTAGTCGGGAGTCCCGATCCACTGCCCTTCCGGGGAGTATGAACAACATGCAAAATCATTGTAATCATTGGCCTTCAGTGTCCATGCCGTATAAAGATACCCATCCTCTTCCTGGGCCTCTGAAATATAGTAAATGAGGGTGTCAAGGTATCCTTCCATCTCCGGATCACCCTCAAGCATCAGGCTGTAGGAGGCCCCTTCGATGATCTTATAGAGATCCGAATCATTGAACCCGTAGCGCCCCCTGTACTTGCCCTCCCTGATCCCGCCGGCAAAGATGAAATTATCGATCCTACCGGTCTCCTCGCATTTGTTGAATGAAAAGGGAATGGTGGCATCGCTGGCGATCTTCACCCAATCCTTCCAGAATCCGTCCTGGAGTTTTACCCCGGTGAAATCAACGGGAGTAATGGGATAGTCATGGATCTCCTCCCGGTCGGCAGGATTGCATCCCTGCCAGAGGATGAGCATAATGAACAGCAAAAGCACACTGGGGGTTTTCATGGTTGGTTATTTTAGTATCTAAGGGACCAGAAATGGCCCTTAATTTACCAAGAATATGATCCGAACGGAAAATATTTTATGAAAACCCGATGATAATCCTTAAGAATTCATGACCCGAAGATGGACAATTCCGGATCCAGCCATTCAAAATGCTTCCTGATTATATGGAGAAGACCCCTTCAATCTCCACCAGCAGATCTTCACGGCAGACATCCGATTCAAGGAAAAGCGAGGAACTGCTGTGGAGTCTCTCACTGCAGATCTTCTGGACCAGGGGGATATCTGCCTGGTATTTCACATAAACCCTGAGGTGGGAAAAATGGATCCGGTCCACCTCAAAATTCAACCCGAGGGCTACCTGGTTCTCACTGGAAAACAGACGGAAAATATTCTCGATGGTGGTAATGGTCTGATTTTCCACATCCCCCACGTACATGGTCCTCTCACCAAGGATGGATGCAGTGCCGGAGACATAAATGTGATGCCGGGATCCAATGGAGATTAACTTGGCCCTCTCAAATTTAGGGGTGCATTTCTGAACAGCGCCTGAGCTCGCCTTGCCTTCGAGCACAAGCTCGGAATATTTATGGGCATCGATCTGACCGGGATTGTGTATGGCCCTGATGGTTACTTTCTTCGACGTGGAGAGCGCAATAAAGCCGATGATCACCCCCCCGGTGGTCATCCCGATCCCAGTGGCTGCAGGATAACCGTTCTCAAATTTTCCGGCATTATAATAGTCCGAACGGACATCATTGAAAACCTGGTAATTCTGGGTTCCTCCCTCCACACTATCAATGCGGGCAATCTCTTCAATGTAGTTCCACTGCCTGATGATGTGGTCTATTGAGAGACCCTCTGTCTTCAGGATTTTGACGGCAGCATCAAATGCCCTCACCGATGATTCCAGGATGTTGTCGGAGGGATCACCGGTCAATCCTGCTGCATGAACCGTTTTAAATCCTTCCTGTTCCACGACAGTATAACTGATTCCATCCAGGGACCTGTATCTCACTTCGGTTCCTTCACCGGCCCTGGTGCACATCAATTCAAGCACCACATCACTTCCCGATACAGGGTTCTGCGCCACGATGCTTGTAGCAGGAAGCAGGGCTCCGCAATTGGTGGAAAGATGTTCCCTGATCTGGGCGGACCGCTCATTAAACTCCTCCCTGGACCCGGCAGCAATGAAAAATGTCTGCTGGGTGACGAAATACCTGGTTTCTCCCTCCGGATAAATGAACTTTGAGAGCTGTTCCACACAGCTTAGCACCTGTTCTGAGAAAGAGCTCCCATTTACAGGCTCAATGTGCTCAATATCAATACTATCTGAAGATAGAGTGCCACTCCTCATAATGATCTGTTCCACCATGCTCAGCTCGCTCCAAATTTGTGTAGGGTCACAAATATAGCTATTTTGAGAGTAATACGAAATTTCATTTACAAACTGTGTGATCAGGGCAACTCCAGGATCTTGATATTCCGGTAGCTCACCTCGTGCCCGTGGTCCTGCAAGAGGATGTGTCCCCATTCGGCCTCCCCGAAAGCGGGCCATTCTGCATATTTGCTGTAGGCCACCAGGGCTTTCCACATCTGTGTGCCCCGTTCGTATTCAATGACCTTTACCCCGTTCAGGAAATGCTCCACCTTTGATCCCCGCACTTCGATCCTGGCACGGTTCCATTTGTCAATCCCGTTGAACCGTTTCTTGGTATTATCCTGCCCGAAAAGCAGAGCATCAGCTTCGATGAGGTCATAAAGGGAGGCAAGGGTGCGGTTGCCCGAGATCCCCTCCTTTGCATCGGGATGGTTCTTGTCATCCAGGATCTGGTATTCGCACCCGATGGCGGATCCTTCCCCCGTGTTCAGGTCCGGGTCCACAAAATATTTTATGCCGCTGTTGGCACCCATGGTCAATTTAAAATCCACCTCCAGGATAAAGTTCCTGTACTTCTTAACGGTCACGATATCGCCCCCGTTGGCAGACTCGGCACCGCCGCCCTCCTCCACGATGAGGCTTCCGTGCTCCATATGCCATCCTCCTTCCGGGAATTTTTCCATCCTGGCTCCCCTCCAGCCCTCCGTGGTCTTTCCATCCCAAAGGAGTTTCCATCCTTCTGTCTTCTGGACCGGGGTCAGCTCGTTGGCAAGGTAGCTCACCTCGGGTCCCAGGGGCACACCGGAGGTCATGTATTTCCCGGGATCCTGTGTAATGATCCGGATATTTTTCCAGCGGATCTCCTTTCCTTCAAGTTCCGCTTCCTTGATGCTGTGGACCTGGAGGGCAATAAATCCCTCTTTCCGTGCATCATCCACCAGGTTCGCGAAGTTGACACCGTTGATGTAGGTGCGGATGACAGGTCCCACGGCTTCGACCCTGACCTGGTTCCACTCCCCGGGTTTGTTTGCCTGGCTGACCCCCCTGTGATAGGTCATGGGATAGAGCCAGCCCCGGTCGGCTTCCTCGTAGATCCCTCCGGCCCATGGCCTGTCGGAATGGTCGTCGCACTCCACCTGGTAACCGTTCACCCGGCTGCTCCCGTCAGGTTTGGTGGCCGTGCTTCTGAACTGAACCCCAGAATTGAGGCCCCGGTCCATCTTCATCTCGTACTCCAGGATAAAGTCCCCGTATACCTTCCTGGTGGCCATAAAAGTGTTGGGGGTACCGGCCCTTGAGATTCCGATCACCTCGCCGTTCTCCACCCTGTATTCGGCCCCACCATCCAGTTTTTCCCATCCTTTCAGGTTCTTGCCATTGAACAACTCCACCCACTCCTGGGCATCCAGGGATCCCAGGGCAACCAGGGAGATCACCCCCATCGCGAATAACTTTTTCATTATCTAATTTGTGTTAACAGGTTCATCCGCTGCACCCCCCGCATTTCACTCGGTGGTCAGCATTGGATTGGTATAATAAATCTTCTGATTGAATTCAAAATCATACAGGGTCACCTCCCTCAGCATAAAGTAGGATTCCCAATAGTTTTCAATGGAGCGGATATAGTCCCGCTTGGCCCCTTCCCGCTCGGCCAGGGAGATATTCAGGTCCGTGATGCTGATCTCCCCGTTCTGGAACTTTTTCAGGGCGATCAGGTACCCTTCAGCCGCCACTTTGTCCGCCGCTTCCGCCGTCTGGATCTGAGACTTGATCAGGTTAAACTGCTCCACCTGCACCACCACACCCCTTTCAAAGTCCTGACGGTCCTGTTCCACATCGTAAAGCACCAGTTCCCGCTGCGATTCGGCCAGCTTCACCTGTGATTCCGACCTGCCCCAGTCCAGGATGGGAAGATTCAGTGACAACCTTACATTCTGCTGCTGTTCGGTATTTTCATAGATCCCGGCAAAAACATCGGCGCTGTTGGATATCCCGTAACTCATATTCAGGGTGGCATTGACCCCCGCGTTCCTTTTGGCCTGGGTAAGGTCCCGGTCTGCCTGTATGAGCCTCCTTTCAAACTGCGGGGTTTCTTTGCGGTTTTCCAGGGACTCTGCCAGGGCCTTCCTGGGATCCACTGCCCACAGGAACATGTCCAGCGGGATGCTCAGTTCGATGACCGTGTTCTGGTCCATGCCAATGTATTTCTTCAGCTCATAGTCCGCGTTCTTCAGATCGATCCTGGCATTGTTCAGGGCCTTCTGGGCATTGAAGACCGATAGCTGGATGCGGGAATAATCATTTTCCGAGATATTGCCCAGTTCCCTCTTCACCTGGGCAATCTTCAGGTTGTCCCTGCTGTTCTTCAGGTTGCTCTCCGCCAGCCCAAAATCGGTCTGGATCCTCAGGTACCTGAAGAACCTGGCGGTGGCATTGTATGAGATATTCTCGATGGATTCGATGAAACTTTTCTGGGCCTCCTCGTAGACCAGCGGTTCGGTCATCCGGGTCCATTTCATCCAGTTGTAGGCAAAGAGAGGCTGGGTGATCCCCATGGCCACAGGATAGCCCGAAAATCCAACGGTCTGGTTGTTGAAGTCCTGCAAACGCACGATCCCGGATGCTACATAGACGTAGGCCCCCAGCTGGGGGATGGGTTGACTGATTGCAAGCTGTGCCGAAGTCTCCAGCTGTGACACTTTGTTAAATATAATGCTTCCGTCGGGTTGGGTAATGGGTTTGGTCTGGTTCTGGAAATCGGGAAGGTCCCCTGAAAGGGTCAGCTGGGGACGAAACCTGGTCTGGTGGTTTTTCCAGCGCCAGTAGTAATTTACATCCCTGTTCTGGACATACTTTACGGAGGAGGATTGCGAAATGGCCAGGTCAACTACATTTCGAAGGCTCAATGAAACCTTCAGGGTGTCCTGCCCCCG
>JAHEEC010000132.1 GCA_024640885.1 Bacteroidota bacterium
AAAGATGTTGAACGCCCATTGGAACGATCCAGATAGTAATGAACCATTTATCAAGGCTTTCTTTTTCCATGACCCCATTCCACGGGTCATCGTTGCACAATGGGAACAAAATTACCCTGTGCTTTAGACAGGAAGGTTCAACGGGAAAATGCAGTGGAAGAAGGATGGACACGTGCCGGGGCCCCTTCCATATGAGGGATGAAGACCGGGCTAAAATGAAACGGGATGAAAAATAAGTAATTTCTTGTAAAGTGGCTAAAATCAACTCGTTAAATAGACGTTAAATATGATTTTTATTCAAGAAAAAACCCGTTCCACCTGGAGTGGAACGGGTTGTAAATATTCTTTGTAAAAAATGGAATCGAATCCCTATGCGCCCTTTACATTGGTGGCATAGATACCCTTTTCACCATTTTTAGTTTCGAATGTTACTTCCTGGTCAGTTTGCAGACCACCATAGGAACTTACCAGTCCCGATTTGTGGACAAATACATCTTCACCATTTTCTGAGGCAATAAAGCCAAATCCTTTGACTTCATTATACCATTTTACTTTCCCTTTTGTCATATTCTTCCTGTTAAAATCTGTTTGAATCAGTCCTTTTGGGCTTGGCTTCATTTACTACAAGATCCCTGTTAGAATAAACGGTACCATTGAGTTCACTGATGGCCTTTTTGGCTTCATCATCGTTGTCCATGGTTACAAATCCAAAGCCTTTGCTTCTGCCGCTGAATTTGTCGCTGATAATCTTTGCGGAACTTACAGTTCCATACTCATCGAATAACTCTTGGAGGTCATTCTCATTTACCTTGAAATCAAGGTTTCCTACATAAATGTTCATTTTTAGAAAATTGAATTGTTTGTTGTAATAGCACAGGATTATACCCGGTTATCATTGTCTAGGATAAAGATTTTTAAAATGGAGCAGTGAAGAACTAACCTTGAGATGGATTTAGTAAATAAAAGCGCAGTTTCAAAAAACTCTCATCGAGACAAAGGTACTCTTTTTATTGAAAATAATACTATGCTGTTGATTTTTATGAAATTAGTGATTGCGCCTGCCCCTTAGGCTTCCCATGGGTGAATCCCATCCATCCCTGATTGATTCCATTCGTCACATGTGCCGCGGGGAAATCCCGAATTACATGGCTCTATCCCTTTTTTTTTTATCCTGAAAGATTCTGATTTAAATTGGCCAAAATATTTTAAAAATCCTTAAGATGAAGGTTTTACTGGTCTGCCCTGAATACCCTGACACATACTGGAGTTTCAAGCATGCGTTGAAATTTATCTCCAAAAAGGCCGCAAATCCACCCCTGGGTCTTTTGACTGTCGCTTCCCTGCTTCCGGGTGTGTGGGAGAAGAAACTGGTGGACCTGAATGTATGTACCCTTCGGGATGAAGATATTCTATGGGCCGATTATGTGCTGATCAGTGCCATGTCAGTCCAGTCGGCCTCCGCCGGTGAAGTCATTGAGAGATCCAGGGCCTTCGGGAAGAAGATCATCGCAGGAGGTCCGCACTTTACAGGGAACCCGGTTGAATATATGCACCTGGATCACCTGATACTCAATGAAGCTGAGATTACATTGCCAGGTTTTTTACGGGATCTTGAGCACCAGCGTCCCAAAAGGGTCTATCAGACCGGGGAGTATGCAGATATCTCCCTTTCCCCTGCACCTGATTATTCACTGATCAGGGCATCCAGCTATGCACAGCTCAGCATCCAATACTCCAGGGGGTGTCCATTCAATTGCGAATTTTGCGAGATCACCTCGCTTCTTGGCAGGAGGTTCCGGACCAAAACTACCCGGCAGGTAATCCAGGAACTGGAAAATATCTTGATGACGGGTTTCAGGGGAAGTGTGTTTTTCGTGGATGATAACTTCATCGGGAACCGTCGCAAATTAAAGAATGAACTGCTCCCAGCAATTACCAGGTGGAATGTGGACCACGGTCATCCTTTTTGCTTTACCACAGAAGCTTCCATTGATCTTGCGGATGATCCGGTGCTCATGGAGATGATGGTCAGGGCAGATTTTGAAAAGGTCTTTGTCGGAATTGAAACTGTTGAAAAGGAGAGCCTGGAAGAGTGCGATAAAACCAATAACCTGGACCGTGACCTGATCGATTGTGTCAGGCGGATCCAGGCCGCCGGCATGGAGGTTTCAGCTGGTTTTATTGTGGGGTTCGACAACGATTCACCGGGTGTGTTCCAGCGGCAGATTAACTTCATTCAACAAAGTGGCATCATTACGGCCATGGTTGGATTGCTCAATGCACCCCACCGGACAAGGCTCTACAGGCGCCTGGTCGGAGAGGGCAGGATCAGCGAGGGATTTGATGGCAATAATACCAACTATTCCATGAATTTCACCCCGAAGATGGACAGGGAGGTGCTTGTGAAAGGGTATCAGAGCATTCTTCAGGGCATCTATTCCAGCAAAGCCTATTATAAGCGGCTGATCCACTTTATGAAACATTTCCAACCGGGGGTCAGGGCATCCACCAGGGTAACCGGCGTGAGGGTCATGGCCCTGTTCCGGTCTGTGGTTGTCATCGGAATACTCAGCAGGAGCAGGTTCTACTATTGGAGAGTTATTCTTTGGAGCCTGTTTGCAAGACCCAGGTTATTTCCGCTGGCGGTCACCTACAGCATCTACGGCTATCATTTCAGAAAGGTTTTCCGCATCAGCAATTGATTCCCCCAGCGGCCCTGCAACACCATGAAAAAGATGAATCCGGCCAGGCAGATCCAACCGGGCAGATCCCCGATCCTGCTATAAATTGTGGTTGTGGTACCCAGGGGTACGGTGGCCACCAGCGCAAACGCTTCTCCTTCAGGTGATCCATTCCGGAGTGCAATGATCTTTCCATAGGGATCAATGACAGCTGATGCATAGGCCACATCGGCCTTCACAATGGCCACCCTGTTTTCCACGGCGCGCATCACACCCTGGGCCACCTGTTCGAGGGCGATCCCGGGTAGTTCCAGGGTAGGAACCGCAATGAGCTGTGCCCCGTTCAGTGCGAGCCTGCGCGACACGTCCGTATAGTGCACATCATTGCAGATCATGGTCGCAATCCGACCCTGGTTGATATCATATACGGGGTAGCTTCCCGCGGAGATGATCCGGGGTTCCCCGGGGGAGGTGGGATGATTTTTTCCATAGACATCGAGAAATATTCCCTCAGGTGTAAGCATCACCATTTCGTTGCGCCAGCCCCTGGGATCATCCACCCCGTAACCAATGAGCAGGCAGGCCCCCGTCTCACTTGCCAGCGCCTTGAACTCCCCTGTAAAATCCACCTGGGGATCGAAACCAAGGCCCAGTTCGGGCATGACAATCAGGTTAGCCCCATTGCGGGCAGCCAGGCGCGCCTGCTTACTAAGTGCTTCCAATCTGGATTCCTGCAGCTCCATGGGATCCTGGTGGCCCGGATGGGGAAAATTGTGCTGGATCGCCGCCACGGTCATGGTGGGCGGGTTTTCTGGTGCCTGTGACCTTATTATGGCCGACGTACCGATCCAGCAAGTAAAAAGTGTCCCGGTGGCAATCATGACCCGGATGGTGGCCCTGCGGTCAAAGAATCCCCATGACCCAAGACCCCATTTCCCATCCAGGAGATGAAAGGCCCCGCGGGCCAGGGTCAGGTTGATCAGGATGATCAGCATCCCCAACCCGTAAATGCTGAACACCGACATGGGCAGAAGCATTTCGGGCCGGGTATACATGGTCTGGGCAATGAATGCGTGTGTATTGATGGGCGGTATGAAACTGCGGATCATCTCGAATCCCACCCAGTCTGCAATGCCCTGCAGGATAAAGAAACGATACCCGGTTCTCACATGAAAACGGCGCTGGGCAGGAAAGGTCACCACCTGGATGACAATGACCAACAGCACAATTGCCTGGATCAATCGGCCTGCAGGATTGGATCCGAACATGTATGAAAGGAATACCAGTAACCATCCCCCGATCCCGACGGCAGGTGCAAGGCCTGACCACCTTTCGGGAAGGACCAGGTGCTGCGCAATTTGTAGTGGCACCAGTGCAACAAAAGCAAGGAACCATATGTTATAAGGATGAAATGCCAGCACGAGCATGGTTGCGGACAATCCGCTTAATCCCAATCCTGTAATAAAACGGTTGATTCTTGACATGGATTCTTGTTTATATAGAGAGGTAAATTAGTTAACTTGCATGAAAAATAAAAACACAATAAAAATGGCAAATGGCAAACATAGTTTCATCGCGATCCTGGCAATCATGGTTGCCTTCTCTCAAACCGCATTTGCGGCTGAGAATGACCAGTGGCCCAGGAAAATAGAGAAAAACGGGACCACTGTCATCATTTATCAGCCCCAGGTGGAGTCACTCACTGCCAATAAACTGGAATCCAGGGCGGCAGTTTCGGTCACCAATGAAGAATTTACCAGTCCGGTTTATGGAGCCATGTGGTTTGATTGCAAAATCGAAACTGACAAGGATGAGCGAACTGTAACCCTGCTGGATGTGAAAGTTTCCGCAGCAAAATTCCCCGATATTGAAGGTGAAAAGATTGACCAGCTGAGCGCGTTTCTGGAAAAGGAGATCCCGGGCTGGGACATGGAAATGTCCCTTGACCAGCTGCTGGCTGATCTGGATGTGAATGAAACCGCTGTCAATCTCTCCGAAAACCTGAACAATTCACCCCCGGAAATCATTTTTGAAACTGCCCCTTCTGTGCTGATCCTGGTGGATGGGGATCCCATATTCGAGGAGATTGAAAAAACCAGTTATGAAAGGATATTGAACACCCCCTTTTTCATTGTGAGGGACACCAAGAAGTCCATCTATTACATCAATGGCGGTGAACACTGGTATGTCTCTGAAGATGGGTTGGCAAGCTGGGAATATACCACCAAGGTTCCGGGTAAACTGGAACAGATTGCAAAGGAGGCCATTGGTGATCAGGAAGAAGAATCCGCTGATAATGAGGAAAATGTTGGAGAAACGGTAATCCCGGCGATCATTATCCGGACCACTCCCGCCGAGTTGCTTCAGTCAGATGGCGAACCCGAGTTCTCTCCCATCGAGGGGACCTCAATTCTCTATATGACCAATACGGCTGATGACATTCTCATGAATATTGATTCACAGGAATACTATGTACTGGTTGCCGGACGGTGGTACCGTTCAAAATCTCTCACCAAGGGGCCCTGGTCATTCGTGGATCCTGATAAGGTGCCTGCAGGATTTGCCGATATACCCACGGAATCTGACATGGGTTCGGTGAGGGCAAGCATTGCCGGAACCCAGGAGGCTAAGGAGGCCATGCTGGAAAATCAGATCCCCCAGACCGCAGAGGTGGACAGGAAGGAGGCAAAGCTGGAGGTGACCTATGATGGCAAGCCAAAATTTGAGCCCATTGAAAAGACGAAGATGAAATATGCGGTGAACACTGACAAATCTGTGCTGCTCATTGACAACCGTTACTATTGCTGTGATAACGCCATCTGGTTTGAGGCGGGTTCGCCGACTGGCCCATGGATGGTCAGTACATCCGTGCCCAATTCAGTACAGGAGATCCCCCCGGAATCACCGGTCTATAATGTGAAATACGTCTACATTTATGATTCCACCCCGGAGATCGTCTATGTGGGATATACCCCGGGGTATGTGAATTCCTACGTATACGGAGGATGCGTCTATTACGGAACAGGTTATTATTACAGGCCGTGGCATGGGGCCTATTACTATCCCAGACCGGTTACCTACGGATACAATGTGCACTGGAACCCTTATTCAGGATGGGGATTCTCTTTCGGCGTTTCCTATGGATGGATGACCGTTGGATGGGGTTCACCCTATTACGGGTGGTGGGGACCGGCAGGTTACAGGCACGGATACCATTACGGGTACCATCACGGATACAGTAGCGGTTACCGGGCAGGTTATTATGCCGGACAACGGAATTCCTACGGCAGGCCGACCACCTATTCCAACCGCGCAACTGCTTCCAATAACATTTATAACAACCGCGGCCAGGGAGTTGCACGTTCGGGAAATACTGTGTATGATCCCCGGAACGGCAACAGGGTTAGCACGCCGGACCGGGCAGCCAGACCAAGCACCCAGCCGGCCAACAGGCCCAATAACGTCTATACTGACAGGAACGGGAACGTATACCAGCGGGAGGGGAATGACTGGAACCGGGTTGATAACAGTGGCAGCCGGCCGCAAAGCGGGACGCAACCGTCCACCAGGCCCTCTCAGCCTGCGGACCGGCCTTCCCAGCCATCTACCCGGCCCACGCAACCGGCTGACCGGCCCTCACAGCCTTCGGCCAGGCCTTCACAACCTTCTGCCAACCCATCCCAGCCATCGGCCCGGCCTTCACAACCCTCGGCCCGGCCAGGTTCTTCGCCAAACACCAATAACCTGAACCGGGATTACAATAGCCGGAACAGGGGGGACCAGCGTACCCAGCAGTACAACCAGAACAGGCAGAATTACCAGTACAGCAGGCCATCCTCATCGCCCTCGGCCAGGCCAAGCTCCCCCTCGGCGCGTCCATCCACCTCACCATCCAGGTCAGGCGCTGCCCGGCCCTCGGGTGGTGTGAGAAGGTAGCCCGGTGAGCTTTGATTGGGAGTAAAAGATCAACGCGGGGTTGCGCTCTTTCTATTCAGAAAGATCCAGCAATTCCACTTTTCTGAACTCAAAGGGATGGCTTTCAGCCTGGAGGGCGATGTAGCCCGAGGTCAGCGGAGTCCCTTCAGCCAGGGGAAATCCATCCGGGAGTTCCCCTCCAATCTGCGGTTTCGAATAGGTCAGCACAGTATCCCCATCCACGATGTGGTGAATGATGCTGTCGCCGTAAACCACCAGTTCGAAGTGGACCCACTCTTCCCCGTTGTATGTTTTTGAAGTGGAATTGATGCAATGCTGGGTCACCAGTTCTCCATTGATCACCACGTTGGTCCCTGGTGTGCAAAGGTTTCCCGTAGGGCGTTCTCCGTCCCCCCAGCCACCCAGGAACTGGGCCTCGATGCATACAGGGAAGTCCTGGTCCAGCTGCATGGATTCGGGGGATTGGGAATGGAACATTACCCCGCTGTTCTTGAAGGCCCATTCGGCACCGCCGTCCACCTGCTCTCCTACGATACGGTACTCCACGCGGAGTTTATAGCGGGAGTAGGGAGTTTTGTAAAAGATGTGCCCGAATTCCCCGTCAAACCCGTCATATTGATCATAACGGGTGATCATCATCCCGTTTTCGACCCTGAAGGTATTGTTGAAGTTTTCATTGAGCGGGTAACCGGCGATCTTGATGGTCCATCCCTCCAGGTCGGTGCCATTGAACAACTGGATCCAGTTGTCCGGTTCGGCGGTTTCCTTTTTATCCGCAGTGGGATTACAGCCGCTACAGGCGATCAGCATCAGAACTGGGAGGGCAATCAGGTGAATAGGTTTCATGGCTAAGCTATTTAGTGGTTATTAGGATATTCCTTCGAAAAAAGTATAATATTCCCCGTTGTTGAGCCGGTGGACCAGGTAACACAGCTCGGTCATGTGATAATCGCCCCACAT
>JAHEEC010000133.1 GCA_024640885.1 Bacteroidota bacterium
CTGTTTATCGAGAAAACTTTCGGCGATGCCTTTGAGGTGGAGGTGGCCACCGGCAGGATTACGCCGGTTACCCACCACTTTTACCACGAAGGATTTGTGCGTGCCCTCTACCTGGCCAACGGGGACATTTTGCTCTCGGGGGCAAAAACCTTCAATGCCGACGATCCCCTGCCCAGCAGGCATACCGAGGCCGAGTTGTGGGTGCTGGATAAATCCCTGAAAAAGAGCCCAGTTCGCCTTGAACAGAAATGCTCCGAAGGGCCTGCTGTCTCCCGGAAACAGATGAAGATTGCCTGGAGGACGGACCATGGGGATTATCCCGACCGGATGCCCGAGGGAACCACCCAGATGTGGACGGGCGAAGTTGATTACAGCAGCGGGATCCCCGTGCTTGCCAATAAAAAACTGGTGTTTGACAGCCGCAATTTCCCGGACAGGATCAGTCCCGAACCCCAGAATTTCCGCCCCCCTGATGAGATGGAACTGATCTTTTCATCCTATGAATATATGGGAACCGATGTGATGGGGCTGGACCTGGAAACGGGTGAGGTGGTAAATTACTCCAATGCCCCGGACCAGTATGATGAACCGGAAGGGATCTTTCCGGATGGAAAATATACCCTTGTGGAGTGCGATGCACACCGAGGAGAAGGCATCCCCACCGGATCGAGCAATATCGACATCTATAAACTGGCCCTGGACGGAAACGGTAAACTGACGAGGCTCACCTTTTTCAATGATTATCCCGATGGCAAGTCCTCCAACCCCGTGGTGAGCGATGACGGCCGCTTCATGGCCTTTCAGCTGGCCAGCACCCGCGACATGGCCGGCGTAGGGTATGGTATCTTTTTATACCGGTTTGAATAAGTGAAGGTCCACAGGGGCTAAGGGAGGGAGCACTGGCAGCAGCGCGCAAATCTATTTCACGGCCTGTAATTTTCAATATGCCACCTGTTCGTTCCCGGTGAAGATAACCACCAGCCTCGGTCGTAATTTTGCCTCCGGATGATCACTGGAGGCGAAGATTACCGCCCTGTAGAAAGCTTCTGTTTCAAGCTTAATCAAAAACCCGAAACTCTCCGAAGGAAAGTCAACCATATCCTGGACAAGCCCGGTCACATCGATATTCAGGTAATCCTCATGTACTCTGGTACTCTCCCTGAGATTTACCTCATTCTTGTCAGTGGCATCCGGTTGATTCTCCCACGAGACCAGATCCTCCTCCCAGGGTTCTGTAATGCGTTGCAGCAGTGCTTTGTTGGATCCACTGAGCGATGCATGCTCGCCTTTGTTCTCAGACGACTCGGGATTGTTGTACAGGGTTAGCCGTGCAGATTTTATGCAGGAACCTGCCGGTATTGTGGATAGATCAAACTCCATTACACCACGCAGAACTCCCCAGGCCAGTCCAAGGGAATTCCAGGTCCAGGCCATGGCTTCATAATCTCTATCATTCCCGAAATTAGCATCGGGCATGCAGCTCCACAAGGTTGCATCTTTTCCTTCCAATCCATCCGGACGAAGCGTCAATGTGCTGGCAGCATCAGATAACTCACAGGTTTTGAGGATTGACAGGGCAAGCAATATGAGTACTGAAAGTTGTGGCCTGATGCGCATGGTGTACAAAATCTGGAACAGGAATATCAAAATTCTAATTTATTATTATCCCCCTTTCATCGGATGAGAGTGCTACGCTGCTCAGGGTGGTAATGCTTCGGGGAGGCAGGGTCATGTGCACCTGTTGCAGATCCTGGAAGCTCCTCAAAGGTTCCATCCTGTACCCGGCCCCGTGGACCAATGCACTGCTCGCCTGGTACAGGTGAACAGTCCGCTCCTCAAATCCCATGATCTCCAGTTGAACCTGGATGGCCTCCGGGGACAGGTTGACAATCGGAATGGTGAGTTGTCCACCGGGACTCAGAAGCGCAGTGCTCATCACCATAGTGTCCGGTACGCTCACCGAGCAACCCGAGACCGAGGAATATTTGGATAAGAACCTGGAAATGATCCCGAATCCATAATAGGCTTCTGTTTCGGGCAAAACCTCGGTGAAGTATCTTTTATTTTCGCGGTCATAGGTCCTCACCAGTTGCCACTGTCCATCCAGATCACCCCGGTTGGTGAAACTCCATCGGTTAAATGCATCCACTCCGGCACGCATCCCCCGGATCACATCACACGCGTTTGAAATGGCGGCATCAAAGGTTTTCTGATGGGGATCATCTCCACCCCAGCCCAGGTTCATGTTCCCGTATTCCGACAGGAAAAATGGTTTCCCATGGGCATGTGCCCAGTCAGCCCATTCCCGCAGGTTTTGCTCCCCTTCCTGAGTAACTCCGTGATAGGAATGAATATCAATGGCCCCAAAGTAGGCAGCAAATGAAAGCTCATCTTCATCAAAGGGGGGCATGTCGGTCCAGTCAGGTCCGGAAATGGGGATCTTGATCCCGCGCTCCCTGAATTCCTTATAAAGCCTTTCCCAGGCTTCACCAATGGAGCCTTTTTCCTTTCCGTACTCCCACCAGTAACCCCAGGTCCCGCCGGGCGGCTCGTTGGTCATGCAGAAATACTTGATGCATGTATAGTGCTTTTCTTTCGCCAGGAACTCAACCATGGTGGCGATGCCCTTCGCAAAATCATCCAGCTCCCTGGGCGCGCTGATCAGGGGATGGATCCCCGGGATGGCGTTCCAATCCACATTGGACCACATCTGTTGCAGGAACACATCCACCCCGTTTGCTTCGGCCCAATCCAATATGTTGTAGAGGGCCTTCATCTCCTCGTTCTCCCAGCTGTACTTGTCCCTCCCGGGCTCGTACATCCGCTGGCTCAGTTCCACCCTCACAAAATTCATTCCCAGCCATGAGGCATGGGCCTTCAGCTGCTTCCAGGCCACTTCATAGGAAACCGGGGGATTCCCCCCCCAGGCACTCCCCCTGGATCCGATCTCCCGTGCCGGGATCCTGTATTTTTCATTGTGCAACGGTAATTCTTTGCTGATGGCATGCCAGGAGGCTCCCATTCCACCTTTCATGGTGTGTATTACTGTGGATGCATCCACGTTGATGCGTACAATTTTCATATCCTCAATATCATTTGAACCCTCCATCCACCTGATGGCTTTTTTATTTTTCGCGGCGTCAAACTGATCCGGACCGGATCCGGACCGAACTCCGGAAGCGGTCGGTGAAGAGATTTTAAGCGCAAGCCGTTCAGCCCGGATGGTGCTATTTGTTTTACATCCACAAACCAGCAGTGCAATTACCAAGCAACCGAACAGAAATTTCATCCACCTGTTGAAATCAGGACCAGCAGTTAATTTCATGACCAGGACCAATTGGTTATGAAAGATAAAAAAATCATTTCACAAACAGGCAAAGCTTATTTTCCATGGGAGTCACAGCGTTGATTCAGCCCCGGCATCCTCACACAAGGTAGATGCGCTGGACAGACAGAATGATCCCCAGAATGATCAGGAGCCAGCCACTGATCCTGGGGAGAACACTTTTCAGAAAATGATTTTTGCTGAGGTTGATCCCGCGGACCATCAGTGCACTGATCAGGATCAGCGGGATGGAGGCCCCCAGGGCGTATAGCACCGGAAAGAGGATGCGCTGGTCATGATCCACGGAAAGGGGTACCAGGATCCCGAGAAAAATGGCAGCGGTAGCAGGGCAAAAGCTGAGCGCAACCATCACCCCGAAAGGGAATGCCGACATACCGGACCATTCCATGGCCCGTATTTTTGACAGGATTCTGCCTTTATAAAGGCGGTTCAGGTTCAACAAATCGGCCAGCAGCATCCCCACCAGGATCAGCAGCGGCCCCATGAATAAATTCACCATGGCCTGTAAAACATAGCTGATGCGAGGAGCTGAAAGGGCTCCTGAGGTGAGCAGGATGGCCAGGACCAGGTATGAGACCAGATAACCGATGACAAAGAAAAGCAGGGTAATCCCCCTGTTTCTTCCACGGACCGCCCAACCGGTCAGCATGGAGACTGAAGCGATGTTGGTGGTAAGCGGACAGGGATGAAAGGTGGTCATGACCCCTGCCAGTATACAGGCCCCCGATGCAAGTAAGAAATCATTCATCGATCCCCTCCCAGCAGTTGGTGCAACTCCTCCGACAGCATCTGTTTGAATTCCTTCTCCCGATCATAAAGGGCCCAGGAACGATCCAGTACGATGATTTGATCCACCTCCATTTTATGAAACTGAAAAATAACCACCGTGGAGGTAATCAGTCCCAGCTCCTCCACCAGTTCCCTGTTGGCCTGCTGATCTATGATTACCTGCCCGAACTGCAGTTGTTTCCTCTCCAATAATCCCGGGAACTGATCCCCGAGCACCTCCCTGGTATATTTCTCAAGGGCCAGGCACTGTTCGCACCTTTTGCTGTAATGGAACAGGACCACCGCGGTTCCTTCGGGACTGGAAACGGCCAGTTGCTCATACAATCCCCTGTTACCGTGAATCACAGATGGCCCGGTCACCCGGGTTACGGCAATCACCAGGGTTAATGCCACAAAGAGCAGCAGGGTCCAGGTAGCCGTCTTTTTCAGTATATACCTTTTCCTGTCATTCAGCCCTGACCGGATTTCCTGCCTGAAATCCCGATCCTGTTCGAACCGGAGCATCCCCTCCTTCAGGATCATCTCGCCCCTGAATGCGTAAATGGTGAGGGGGCATGCGTCAACCGATGCAGCCTCACGGCTGGAACTCAGGATTCCGGCCCTGACCAGTGAATCGGCCATGGTAACCTCATCCGATGGACAGCAACCGAACTGGTCCTCCCGATTGCTTCCGGTAAGCATGAAATAATCCTTTTCCTGTTCAATAGTTTGTATCAACCTGGCCTTCATAGCTCCTCCGACCTGTCTGAGCAAAATGAAATCTGGTGGATGCGCCGAATCAGAGATCACTGTTTCCGGTGAATCATTCAAAAGGGACACAGGGCCCCGGGTATTGTAGAGCTCAATAAAAGATTCATGGGGCCTGCCCTGGATCCGGTCCAGTTCGAAAAGGCCATCACTTCGAATCAGTTTTTTCGACAATGACAAAGGCACCCTGTTGACACTTCCTCGGCGAACAAGGGTTCCGTCAATGAGTATCAGGAGCTTGAATGGCCCGGGGTAGAATAGCTCCCTGTAACCCTCAGCGGTACCCTGATCCCGGATCAGTTTGAACACCCTCTCCATGGAATTCTCAAATGCATCACTTTCAAAAGGTTCAGGATCAGTCCGGAGTTTCTGGAGGAGCTCCCTGTCTGCCCCGGCACATCGAATCATTCGCCCATATGCGGGAAAGGAGTAGAGAAGGGCCGTTTTCTCACAGACAGCCATCTCCTCCCCTGCCAGAAGCAGGTGGTGATCGTCATCCATGACCGCCAGTGCCCCTCCCTGGTAGCGGGCGGTTCTGCCCGTATGATAACAGGCCCCCTGTTTGCCTTTATATGATACGATGTGAATCCTGTAGCCCTCCCTCCCCGGTACCCTGACCGTCATTCCGGCAAAGCCCCTTTTTTCAAGCATCACCAGTAAACCGGAAAGCTGTTGAAGATCGCACTCAGCGGTGACCTCACCGGTTGAAGGAAGGGTCCGATACGCGTGCTCTATGGCAAGTTCGTCAGGATCTTTCAGGTGTATGACAGGGGGGGCTTCCATGGTTCAGCCGGTAAGTGTTTTCATCAGGACCCTTCCAAGTTCCTCCACAGATTCTTCCGTGTTGCCCCTTCCAAGGCTGATTCGGATGGTCCCGATGGCCTCCTTTTCAGTGCGGCCGGTGGCCATGATGATCCTGGAAGGTTCGGGCTTGTCTGCGTGACAGGCCGATCCCGTGGCAATCTTGCAGCCCGATAAGGAGAGTGCTGCCACCAGCTCATTCCCCTGCAACCCTGAAAAACTGAGCGAAAGGAACCCGGGCCTGCTCAGATCAGGGTTGTTGACAACCACATCCGGGACCTTCTTCTTGATGGCATGTAGCAAGTTATTCTTAAGCTTTTCAAGCCGATTGGATTCCTCAACGAGGTCCGACAGGCAGATTTCCAAAGCTTTTGTTGCGGCCGCAAGCCCGGCCAGGTTCTCGGTTCCTGCCCTCAGACCCCATTCATGGTTCCCACCAGAAAGGAGCGGTTCAAACTGGCGGTCCCTGATCACCACTCCACCCATGCCCCGGGGCCCTCCAAATTTGTGGGCCGAGAAACTGTAATAATCACAGGGGATCCGGTCAAGCCGGATCGGTATGTGGCCCACCGCCTGGGAGCCGTCCACCAGCAACCTGATCTCCCTGGCCCTGCAGAATTCGGCGATCCCGGCCAGCTCGCGGATCCTGCCGGTTTCGTTGCATACCTGGTTGAAACAAACCAGTGTAGTGCCGGGCCTGATCATTCCATCCAGTTTTTTTGGAGAGAGCTCATTCATCTCCCTGAGGGCAAGAACATCCGCGTGATCCTTATGCCTGCGGGTCGCATACCAGATGGAGTCATGGACATCTTCAGCAATCAGCAACCGGCCCCCGGGGAACCTTTTCAAATGACCTTCCACAATGGTATTGTTTGCCTCCGTGGCGGAAGAGGCCAACAGTAGGTGCCCATCCCCGGAACCAAGCAACTTAAGGAATTGCATTTTAAATTCGAGAAGTTTCCTGCCGGCCTCCTTCCCCGATGAATGGGCCGAGGAGGGATTGGCAGGGTAATTCAACGAATAGAAGGCAAATTGCTCCAGCGCCTCCTCAAAGGGAGGGGCAGAAGCCGAATGATCGAAATAATATGGATCCGGACTGGCCATGATCAATAAAGTTCAGAGTTTGCCGATTGCATCAATCCTGGCCGGGGTGAGTTCCAGGTGCCTCTGTGGTGCAATTTAAGGTTTTCTGGGATAATACGGCTGCCGGTGGAGTTCCCTCAACCGGGGGACCATCACTCTTCCAAAGTGATAGAATTCCCCATGCATGGCAATCCCTCTGCAGACCTTTGATCTTTTAGATAAATCCCTTCCCAGGGAAGAACGAGGTCCCGCCTCCTGAAACCCGGTTCAGTTATAATTCATCGGGAGGAATATGGTTGGGAACAAGGTTATCAATGGGTTCAATGGTTTTCAGGTATTCAAAGATGGCTTCCAAATCTTCATCTTTCATATGGGAATAGGATTGCCAGGGCATGGGAGGGAATAGCATTCTTGAGTTTTCCACTCCCTTGTATTTGCCCTGGGTCATGGCTTTTTTGAATTGATCCAGTGACCAGTTCCCGAGTCCGGTCTGATGAGGGGTTAGATTGGCCGAGAATGAGACTCCCCATGGACCCACTGCTGCGGTGAGATCGCCGTTAAACAGGGCCCATTTCCCCGGGCCTGTTTCATTCTTGTTAATTTCAGGCAACTGATCCTGGGCCGGGTATCCAGATAACCTGCGGCTCTCATCCGGGACCGGGCCTTCCGCGGTCATGATTTTAGGTGTATGACAATGGTCGCAACCGATGATGGTTACCAGGTACTCCCCCCTCTCGACCATTTCCTGGATGGAATACTCTTCCTGGGTAATCAGGTT
>JAHEEC010000134.1 GCA_024640885.1 Bacteroidota bacterium
GTGCCTATATCATGATCGGAGAGATGAGGGAAGCGGAGCGGATCCTTACCGCATTATCCGATGAAAGTGCCTTTCCGGAGGATTACCTGAAAGATTTCCATACCACCAGGGCCCAATTTTACATTAAAGGTGAATCCTATGCTACTGCAGCGGAGCAATTGGAGATCGTACAGGCATTAAAAGGGGTAAAAAAAGAGGAGAAAATAAGGTATACCTTCATCCTGGCACAACTTTATGAGGAGTCCGGACAAAATAACCTGGCCCTGGAGAATTACAGGAGGGTCACCCGGTACAATCCGCCCTATGAAATGGCGTTCAATGCCAGGGTAAGCATGGCCGAGGTATTCGAGGCCGGAAGCACCAGCAGCGAGGACCTGAAGAAACTGCTCACAAAAATGCTCAGGGACAGCAAGAACACCGAATACAAGGATCAGATCTACTTTGCCCTGGGGAACATTGCCATGGAGGAGGGCCTCAGGGAGCAGGCCATCGAATATTATCAGCTTTCTGTCTCCTCCAGCCTTCAGAACCAGTACCAGAAGGGATTTTCTTCCCTGACCCTTGCAAAGATCTTCTATGAAGAGCCCGACTATATCCTTTCGGCTGCCTATTATGATTCCGCTGTATCATTCCTGGACCGTGACTATCCGGGCTATGCGGGACTTGCTTCACTCTCGGCCAGCCTGGGCGGACTTGTGTACAATATTTCCAGCTATGAATTGGAAGACAGTGTCCAGGTGCTTGCGGCCCTCCCCGAGAAGGAGCGGTTCGCGGTCATCGACGGGATTATCGAACAGGTAAGGCAGAAAGAGGAGGATGCCAGGCAGGCAGAACAACAGGCCATGCAGGATATGGCCTTTAACAGGTCCATGATCTCAAACAACCAGCCGGGTTCCGGTGGAACTGACCCGCAGGGTGGAAAATGGTACTTCTATAACCTGAATGCAAAGAGCTTCGGTCAGCCCGAATTCAGGATGAAATGGGGGGACCGGAAACTGGAGGATAACTGGAGGAGAAAAAATAAGCAGAGCGTGTCAATTTCGGCCGGTGATGGGGAAGCTCAGGCTGACAGCCTGAAGGGGGGCAACGGAGCGGTGATCCTGGATAACAAATCCAGGGAATACTACCTGGTGCACATACCCCTGAACGATTCGGCCATGGAACAGTCCAACAGGAGGCTGGAGGAGGCCCTTTACAACATGGGGATCATTTACAAGGAGAACCTGCTGGATTACCAGGAATCCATCGATGCCTTTGAGAATCTGCTCTCCAGGTTTCCCGGAGGGAAGTTCAGCGCGCCGGCCATGTATCACCTGCATGATTTGTACAACAACATACAAAAGAGCGACAGGGCGGCATATTACAAGGCCCAGCTCCTGGCCAATTACCCCGATTCACACTATTCAAAACTGTTGAATAACCCCAACTACATCCAGGAACTGGAGGAGGAGGAAAAAAGGGTCCTGAGGGTGTATGAAAAGGTGTTCGACCAATACCAGCAGAAAAATTATGTGTCCGTGGTAGCCGGGGCAGACAGCGCAATTGCACGGTTTTCAGGCGATCCGCTCATTCCCAAGTTCAAGTATATCAAAGCGCTGTCAGTGGGAGCCATGGGGGGAAAGGAGCTGATGAAGGTGGAGTTTGATTCCCTGATCGCACAGCACCCCTCCAGCGAGGAGAGCCTGCAGGCGAAGGAGATCATCGATTTCATGTATGTGGAATTCCCGGAGATCAAGGAGGCGGATCAGGCCAAGGAAGCCGAGGTGATCTATGCAGACTTTGATCCGGAACAGGAGCATTATGTACTTATTGCACTTCGCTCAAGTCAAAATGTGAACCAGGTGAGTTTCGACCTGCTGAACTTCAATCTGGATAATTTCAACCAGTATGATCTGAAAATTGAACGGGTACAACTGACAGACTCCTACAACATGTTAGCCGTGAAAACGTTTAATAATGCAGATGGGGCTGCCAGGTACCTGCAGGTGATGGAACAGAACTTGGGGGTAATCCTGGCGGGGATCGACCCGTCCCTGTACAGGCTGATGCTGATCTCCCTGGATAATTTCGGGATCCTTGCCAGGGAAAAGGTTTTTAATCCCTATTACCTCTTTTACTTGAGCCACTATATTAATCAGGAATAATGGGAAGACAGATCCACATATTATGGACAGATGACGAGATTGATCTGTTGAAACCCTATATCCTGTTCCTTGAAGAGAAGGATTACAGGGTGACCACTGCGGCCAATGGAGCCGATGCCATCAGGCTGGTGGAGGAGAATGATTTTGACCTCATTTTCCTGGATGAGAACATGCCCGGGATTTCGGGGCTTGAAACCCTTGAAAGGATCAAGAATATATCCTCCGCCACCCCGGTGGTGATGATCACCAAAAATGAGGAGGAGGATATCATGGATGAGGCACTGGGAAGCAAGATCTCGGACTACCTTATCAAGCCTGTAAATCCCAAGCAAATCCTGCTTACCATCAAAAAGAATATGGATTCCAGGCGGCTGGTTACCCAGAAGACAACCTCCAGTTATCAGTCCCAGTTCAACCGGATCGGACAACAGATCAACACTGCAGCAAATTTTCAGGACTGGGTGGAGATCTATTCCAGGTTGATCTACTGGGAGAGGGAGTTTGATACCAGCGGGGCGGAGGGTATGGAAGAGGTCCTGAAGCTGCAGAAGGTGGAGGCCAACAACGAATTTGCCAGGTTTATACGCACCCACTACGAAGGGTGGTTCTCCCGTGGGGCAACCCAGGCTCCACTCATGTCACCCCGGATCTTTGAAGAGAAGGTATTTCCCCTCCTTGGCAGGGAAAAGGTGATGGTGATCATCATTGATAACCTCCGGTATGACCAGTGGAAGATCATCGAACAGGAGATGGGGGGCCTCTTCAGGACTGATGAGGAAACCATGTTCCTGAGCATTCTGCCCACGGCCACCCAATATGCAAGGAATGCCATGTTTGCCGGAATGATGCCCAGCGAGATCCAGAGTAAGTTCCCCCGTCTCTGGATCGATGAGTCGGATGAAGGGGGCAAAAACGCCCACGAGGAAGAGCTTTGCCGCAAACAGATGCAACGACTTGGAATCAAGGCCTCTTTCAACTATGAGAAGATCAACAACCAGCGGGCGGGGAAAAAACTGGTGGAGCATTACCGCGACCTGCTCAATTTCGATCTGAACGTACTGGTCTATAATTTCGTGGATATGCTTTCCCATGCGCGCACAGAAATGGATATGATCAGGGAACTGGCCTATGATGAATCCTCCTACCGTTCGCTGGTTCACAGCTGGTTCCAACACTCCTATCTTTACGAGCTGTTGAAACAGGTCACACAGCATGAAATCAGGTTGGTCATCACCACCGATCACGGGGCCGTCCGGGTGACCAACCCGGTGAAGGTGATCGGGGACAGGAGTACCTCGGTCAATCTCCGCTACAAACAGGGAAAGAACCTGAACTATAATCCCAAGGAGGTTTATGAAATACAGAGGCCTGATCAGATCTTCCTTCCAAAGAGCAACGTGAGCACTGGTTACATTTTTGCCCAGAATAATGACTTCCTGGTCTATCCCAACAACTACAACCACTTTGTGAACATGTACAGGAATACTTTCCAGCATGGAGGAATCTCCATGGAGGAGATGTTGATCCCCGTTTCAATCCTTTCACCGGTCAGGTAACATGAACCTTATTCCCATTCATTCACTGGAAAATATAGATTCTGCAGCAAAAAATTTTCTGAGTGCCGCAGGGCACAGGCGGGTCATTGCCTTTTCCGGGGAGATGGGGGCCGGGAAAACCACATTTATTCAGGCCCTCTGCCGGGTGCTGGGGGTGGAAGCCGAGGTGAACAGCCCCACTTTCTCACTGGTCAATGAGTATTTTACGGCAGGAGGTGAGTCCATATTCCATTTCGACCTCTACAGGATTGAAGATCCTGCCGAACTCTTTGACCTGGGATATGAGGAGTATTTTTATTCAGGGAAGCGGTGTTTCATCGAATGGCCCGAAAAGGCCATCCACCTGATCCCTGAGGATGCGTTAGTGGCGGAGATCATCGTGGAGGCAGGCGGAGGCAGGGAAATACGCTTTTGACCTTCCGCATAAATTATCTTGACATTGCAGCCTATTTGTGTTATTTTAGGCTACCCCTTAATATTTTGGACCCATGGAAAAATCCGGATCATCCACATTCAACATTCGCAAAGAGGGACTGATGCCCCAGGCGGAGATGCTTGAAGTGGGAAACAAGCTAAAGAAATTGAAGATTGGAATTCCTTCCGAAGAACATGCGGTGGAAAGCCGGGTACCCATCACACCCGAAGCTGTTGAGATCCTGACCGGACACGGTCATGAAGTGATGCTGGAGTCAGGGGCAGGCAAGTCGGCCAACTATCTTGACACGGACTATTCCGAGCGGGGGGGGATTATTTCGGAAAAGAAACAGGAGGTCTTTGCCACCAGTGATGTCCTGCTGAAGATCAGTCCCCCCAACCTGGATGAGATCAGCTGGATGAAGGAAAGGCAGGTCCTGCTTTCTTCCTTCCAGGTGTTTACCCATTGTGAAGAGAATTACATCAGGGGCCTCATGGAAAAGAAGGTTACAGCCATTGCCTTTGAAAAGATACGGGATGAACATAACTGCTACCCTGCAGTGAGAAGCATGAGCGCCATCGCAGGGACCACAAGCATGCTGATCGCTGCCGAGTATTTAAGCAACATGAGGGGAGGTAAAGGGGTCATGCTGGGAGGAGTGACAGGCATTACCCCCACCGAGGTGGTCATCCTTGGTGCGGGTACGGTTGCTGAATACGCCGTAAGGGCAGCCATGGGGGTAGGTTCGGAAGTCAAGGTATTCGATCATTCCATTCACAGGCTTCGCCGGCTTCAAAATGCTGTGGGTCTCATGATCCCCACTTCCATCTTCCACCCCAAAGTGATCATGAAGGCCCTGCGGTCTGCCGATGTGTTGATCGGGGCCATCAGGAGGGATGGACAACAGCCGCATTTTTTCATTACCGAGGAGATGGTCATGGAGATGAAAAAGGGATCGGTGATTATTGACATCAGCATTGACAGGGGCGGGTGTATTGAAACTTCGGAAATCAGGACCCAGGTGGACCCGGTCTTCGTGAAGCACGGGGTGATCCACTACTGCGTCCCCAACATTCCCTCCAGGGTGGCACGGACGGCCTCCATTGCCATCAGCAATGTATTTGCTCCCCTGATCCAGGGAATGGGGGATTCCGGAGGAATGGCGAAACACCTGAAAGAAAACGTGGGACTCAGACACGGAGTATATATATACAACGGGATCCTTACCGACGAAGTGGTGGGCGAACGACTCGGGATCCCGCCAAAGGAGATGGATCTTTTAATGGCGGCATTTTAAATTGTGAGCGAATGGGAAAGTGTGTGCAAGGTGTGGCGGCATTCCTGGTGATGGTTCTAATCACCGGGGGTTGTGAGGCGATCAGGGGACCTCAGCGGACCGGAGAGATTGAGCTAAGCTCCCAGCGTTTCATGAGCGAGACCTATTATCTCTACGGGTATTCATATGAGAAAGCAGATTACTTCAGGTTTCCTTTCCAGGGGGAGCCTGAGCCAGATATTATCAATGAGGCTTTCCGGGCACTGATAGGAGGAAGTGTGGTGTTGCTACCAGGGTTCAATACACCGGCACAGGAGAATGGTTTTGCCCTGCTTGGAACTTTCGGAACACTGGAGGAAGCCCGGGAGTTCTACAAGGGGTATTCAAAGGTGGAGGATGGGCTGCAGTTTGAGATCGTGAGCGATACGGTGGAACTCTACCAGGTTTGGTTGCAGCACACCGTGCTCGGAAATTATGCCAAATTGCTGGTCAGGAACATCCAGAATTTTGAGGATGAGTCGGGTGCAGCGTACAACCTGGTAAACATGGATTATACCTATCAGCCCGATGGTTCAACCTCATTTTCCGAGTGACCGATTTTTTCTATATTAGGGCATGAATTTCGCGCTTATTGGCTTTATCCTTTACCTGGTTGCGATCCTGGTAGTGGGTTTCATCACATACAACATCAACAAATCACACAGGGATTTTTTTATTGCAGGGAGAAGACTGAATCCATGGGTGGTTGCCTTTTCTGAGCGCGCCTCCGGGGAGAGCGCATGGCTCCTGCTGGGATTGCCGGGTGCTGCATTTGCCTCAGGATTGCTTGAATTCTGGACCGCCCTGGGTTGTGTCACCGGGATTATTTTCTACTGGTTCTTTATTGCAAGGGCGCTTCGCGAGGAGACCGAGCGGCTGGAAGCCATCACTGTGCCTACCTTCCTGGCTGCCAGGTTTGATAAGGGACAACCGGTCATCCGGATAATGGCCACTTTTATCATTATCTTTTTTTTCATCTTCTACCTCTCGGCCCAGTTTAACGGGGCGGGAAAGATCCTGAATGTGACCTTTGGATTGGACCAGACCACAGGCATGATCATCGGTGCGGCGGTGATCATTTTTTATACCATGATGGGGGGATTCTTTGCGGTGGCCTGGACGGATATGATCCAGGGAATCATCATGATCGGAACCCTGGTGGTCCTTCCACTGGTTGGACTGGTGGAGCTGATGGAAATCAGCGACAGTGCAAAACCCCTGGCAGACCTGGTTACGCTGGAGGGCCATCCCCTTACCTCCTTTACCGGCAACCGGACCGGCTGGGCTGCTGCTGCCCTGATCATCAGCGGGTTGAGCTGGGCCCTGGGGTACATGGGGCAGCCACACCTCCTCACACGTTTCATGGCCATCCGGGATTCGAAAGAGATCAGGATATCACGCAGGATCGCAATCGCATGGGTGATCCCTGCCTTTGCCGGTGCGTTGTTCATCGGCCTGATCGGAGCCGGGCTTTATGAACAGGGTGCCTTCGACGATATTGAAAAGGTTATGCCCCAGCTGGCCAACGAATTGCTGCCGGCCTGGCTGGCGGGAATCTTTGTGAGCGGTGCCATTGCTGCCATGATGTCCACTGCGGACAGCCAGTTGCTGGTGATCAGTTCCTCCATCATTGAAGACCTCTTCCACCAGACCTTCGGAAGGGAGGTGAGCGAAAAGTCTTTACTCCGATCCAGCAGGATTATTACCATTGCTGTGGGGCTTATCGGATTCGGGATCGCGGTGACCTCCGATAAACTGATCTTCTCCATGGTTTCGTATGCCTGGGCCGGACTGGGATCCTCCTTTGGTCCCCTGATCCTGCTGATGTTAACCTGGAAGAAAGTGACCTGGCAGGGAACCATTGCCGGGCTTGTTACCGGATTTGTATCCACTGTGGTCTGGTCCGAACTGACCTTGCTCGATGCTGTAATCAGCGTCAGGTTTGTTTCCTGGGTGATGGCTTTCATCGCGGTATGGCTGGTGAGCCTGGCCACCCGCAACAAATCATGATAACTGCAACAATGGGAATCATTTACGACATAGGGATCAGGCTTTACTGGCTGGTTGCATGGATGATCTCCCCCTGGAACCGTAAAGCCTCCTTGTGGATC
>JAHEEC010000135.1 GCA_024640885.1 Bacteroidota bacterium
AATGATTGATAATTAGGCTTATTTTTCGAGCGGTTCTGCTCTAATCTGACAACCAGAATACATCAAAATCGAGCAACCATTTCACCAGCTTCCTGGCTTCCCCCGAAAGATTGAACTGTTCCCAGTCCCCAGACTGGGCCAGGAATACGTATTGATATGCACCCTTATCAGGGTCATACAGGTAACAGGAGAGCGTGGATGAACCAGCATCGGCTGCTATGGATCTTGCCTCTCCAATCTCACCCCTGGCCGCACCCGGGATATAATCGATAAATTGGTCCAGTTCTTTTACATCCACTTTCCCAATGACCGATTCCGTAAGCCACAGGTTGTGCTCCAGGTCCGCCAAATCAAGGTAACCCTCAGAATCCGGAAGCCTGAAGTTTTCGGGCAGGTTAAAGGACCTGATATTCCCCTCCCGGTCAATGAGCCACCCGTTTTCCTGGAAGCCCCAGGCATAATTATAATAATGGTACTCAAAATATACCGGCTGCTCCCCCGGCGCACTGTACTCCTCTTTGTTACAGGCCCCCGACAACAGCACCAACAGGCCCGTCAGGATCATTATTCTTACTCCCATCACACTTTCAACTTTGAATACTTTCATACAAGACGCGGAAAGCATCTTCGCGGTTGCTTGGTTGGTGAGCTAATATATTGTATATTTCATTTACTGACCCCTTTCCCATATGCAGTGAAGCGAAACCAAGCTGTCTCTCTTTTAAGCCTTCTTCTGGCATTTCTCCTGACTGCAACCCTGCCGGGACAGGAACGCTGGTCGGTTCCAAGGCTCGTTGGAGGGATGGTATTTGACGGCATCCCCGATGATGAACCGTGGGAGCATGTCAAACCATTTCCCATGATCACCCATTTGCCCATCTCGGGTAACCCGCCCCATGAACGATCCGTCATCAAGATGGCCTATGATGACAACTATCTCTATGTGATCGGTAAACTGTTCGTATCCCATCCGGACCTGATCCAGGCCGTGGGGAAGAAGAGGGACATGGACAACGGTGCCTGCGACTGGCTGGGGATCAGCCTGGATAGCTACCATGACAGGGAGAACGCCATGCTCTTTTTTACGAACCCGCTTGGACTGCGCTGGGATGCCACCATGAGCAACGACGGAACCGCCGTGGGAGCGACACTCCCGCTCAATATGGACTGGAACACTTTCTGGGATGTGAAGACCACCATGGATCAGCAGGGGTGGTATGTGGAAATGCGGATCCCGGTTTCCAGCCTGAGGTTCCAGGTCCGGAATAATAAAACGGTCATGGGATTCAGTGTGTTGCGATGGATCCCGGCCACCAATGAGGCCTACATTTTCCCGGAGACACCCCCGAACTGGGGCCCTGCCAGCCACTGGAAACCCTCCAGGTTCGCGGAAATTGAATTTGAAGGATTGATATCCAGAAAACCACTCTACATCAGCCCGTACCTGCTCACGGGACGGGAACAATCCTGGGCGCTCAATGAAACTGAAACCGCTTATGAATACAGCAGCGGATTCAAGCTGGAGCCGGGCCTGGACCTAAAATACGGGATCAATCCCAATACCACCCTGGACCTGACCGTGAATACTGATTTCGCCCAGGTGGAGGCAGATGACCAGCAATTCAACCTTACCCGGTTCAGCCTCTTCTATCCCGAAAAAAGGATGTTCTTCCTGGAGCGAAGCAGCATTTTTGACTTTGACCTCGGGGGAGGGACCAAACTTTTTTACAGCCGCAGGATCGGGCTTTACGAAGGGGACCCGGTGCGGATATGGGGCGGTGCCCGCCTGAACAGCAGGATCGGGGATTGGGACGTGGGATTCCTTGACATGCAGACCGCCTCCCTGGATGCACTTCCCTCGGAGAACTTCGGGGTGCTCCGCCTGAAGAAGAGGGTTTTCAACGAAAACTCCTATGCAGGGGGGATGGTAACCTCCAGGCTGGGTGTGGACGGAACCTTCAATGTGGCCTACGGTGTGGACGGTGTGATCCGCCTCTTTGGCGATGAGTACCTGACGCTCCGCTGGGCACAGACCTTCCTGGATGACCAGGAGAATAACCCACTGTCCCTGAATCCAACCCGGTTCCTGGTCCACTGGGAACGAAGAAAGCTTGAGGGCTTTTCCTACCTGTTCCTGAGCTCATATTCGGGAACGGATTTTAACCCCGGGATCGGATTTGAGATTTTCGACGACTATTACGTGACCCGCGCGGACCTGATCTATACCTGGATCTCACCGGATTCGGCGAGGTTGCAGAGCCACAATATCATGCTCAGGAATTACCACATGAACAGCGTGGTGGACGGATCCTTGCTGTTCTATTATGGTGGCCCAACCTGGACATTCGCCACCAAGAATGGATGGGGAGGATCCTTCAATGTGGTCTACAATTACGAATTCCTGGAAGAGGCATTCGAGATCCTGGACCCGGTCATGGTTCCGGCCGGGAATTACCATTTCATCAACTCCAAAATGACCCTGAATACTCCCATGAACAGGCCCCTAAAAACCCTTTTGGGATTGGATGGCGGAGCCTACTATGACGGGTTTAGACTTTCCCCCAGCATTCAGCCAGCCTGGAACCTGGGCGCATCGGTGGAACTGGGAGGTATCTACAGGTACGATCTTGTGCGTTTCCCTGACAGGAACCAGACCCTCCGGAACCACATTGCGGGATTAAGGGCCCTCTACATGTTGAGTACGAAGATCTCCTTCTCAGCATTTGTCCAGTACAATTCCGCCATAGGCAAAGTGATCTCCAATTTCCGTTTCCGCTACAATCCCAGGGAGGGCACAGATCTCTACCTGGTCTTCAACGAAGGAAGGAACACACTGCTGGAGAGGGAGATCCCCACCCTTCCCATATATGACGAGCGGAGCATTATGCTGAAATTCACCTACACCTTTCAATTATAGCAGGGAAGCGGGGTTCATCGACATTTGTCGACGGAAAAATCCCGGTTTGCAGTTTTGGGTGAATCTTCAGAATTTCTTCAAAATTCTCTCCTAGTTTTGACCTCCTTGAGATAAATACTCACAAACTAAACCATAGAAACTATGAAAAAAGGATTGCTACTATTTGCCATTACCCTTGTAGTCGCACACATGATGGCCCAGGAGCAGAAGGAGGTGGTAACCGGTCAGGGTTATGCCGATGACGTCTATTACAGCCTGGACAATGGAACCGTGGTCACCGCATCCAGGCTGACCTGGGACCTTGGATTTACCACGGATAATTTCAGTGTCAGTATCCTTGCCAACAACGGTGCAGAGGTGGAGTTGTACGCCTATCCCAAGGGAGATACAGCCGACTGGGAAACGCTTGATACCACGGGGATGGCCTGGACACCCATGTACAACTCAATTGAGACATTTGACGAGGGTGCATTCAGTGCCAATGCGTCCATGCATCCGGATTACGGATGGGGCACCTATAACATGAGCACGCATAACATCACGGGCGACAGCCTTTTCGTGATTAAGACCCTGGGTGGCAATTATAAGAAACTGGCCATTATCGTCAGGGGCGCCATGGCCAATACCTGGGAATTTAAATATGCCAACCTGGATGGATCTGACGAGGTGGTTGAATTGCTCAATGCCGGTGAATACAAAGCCAAAAGCTTCGTCTATTACTCCATTGATTCAACCGCAGTGGTCGACAGGGAGCCTGCAACGGGGGACTGGGACCTGCTCTTTACCCGGTATTTCGATTACAACATCCCATACATCGTAACCGGGGTGCTTACCAATGAGGCTCATCTACTTGCCCAGGAGGTTAAGGAAGATGACCTTGACCAGTCCACCTTCACCCAGTATGCCGATTCGGCCTTCACCTCCGGGATCAGCATCATAGGCTCCGACTGGAAATCATTCAACATGGGCACATTTGCATATGATGTGGCCACCGATGTGGTCTACTTCCTTAAAAAATATGGAGAGACCGATTCCACCTATTACAAGATTTACTTCACGGGCTTTTCAGGTTCAGGAGAGGGAAAATACACCTTCATGCAGGAGGAGCTTATGTCCTCCGTATCTGTTTCCAATCCCGGGATGATCAAGACCCTGGAACTTTATCCCAATCCCGCCTCGCAGGTGCTGAACCTGGTGGTGGACCACCAGGGTGAGATAGCCATCTCGATTTACGACATCACCGGGCGGAACGTCTATTCCAGGGTAGATCATTCAGGCGGTTTTAATACGCTTTCAATGGACATTGGATCGCTGCAGCCGGGACTCTTCTTCCTGAAGGTCAGGGCCGGTGATCTGACCGAGGTGATCAGGTTCATCAAAGAGTAAAAATCCTGGTGCCGGAGAACACGTGAAGAAGAGGATTGCATTTATATTGTGGGTTAGTTTCACCCTGATCCTGGCCACCCGGGCACAGGAGACCAGGATCAGGGTTCTTGATGATGCCGACCAGAAGCCTGTACCCTTCTGTCACATCTGCCTTGAGAATAAAACTACCGGAAAGCAGCAGTATATTGTGGGGGATGTGAACGGCGAAGCCAGGGCTGAGCTGGACGGCACCGTGATTTTGAGTGTGACTGCCATCGGATACCAGAATTACCTGGCCGATCCCGGAACCGCCGCAGATCTGCTGGAAATCCGGTTAAAACCCAGCTACTTTGATCTGGATGAGGTGGTGGTGACAGGGCAGTACAAACCGGTGAGTGTGGACAAATCCATCTATGACATCAAATTCATCGGGAAGCCCAGGATCGAGAACCAGGCAGCCAACACCATGGCGGAATTGCTTTCCAAGGAACTCAATTTCAAGATAAACAATGACCCCTCAACGGGCTCCTCCCTGGACCTCCAGGGGATCTCAGGTGAAAATGTAAAGATCCTGGTGGATGGGGTACCCGTAATCGGCCGGCTGGATGGCAACATCGACCTTAGCCAGATCAACCTGGAGAATGTGGATCACATCGAGATCGTGGAAGGACCCATGTCGGTGATCTATGGAAGCAACGCCCTCGCAGGTGTGGTGAACATCATTACCAGCGAGAATAAAATTGCCCGGTTCAGGGCCGGTGTCCATGGCTATTATGAATCGGTTGGCACCTACAACCTCAACGGGAACCTGGACACCAGGCTGGGGAACCACGGGCTCTCCTTTACCGGAGGGCGGAATTTCTTCGGGGGATATTCCCTGGTGGATACCTCAAGGTATAAGGAGTGGAAACCCAAGGAACAATATAATGCCGGCGTTACTTACAGCTACACGAAAGAGGGCCTGTCGCTGAAATATAAGATTGATTATTTCCGGGAGAACCTCCTAGACAGGAGCAATCTATTCCCTCCCTATTATGAGAAGGGGAACGACACCTGGTTCAACACCACAAGGCTCAACAACAGCCTTCACCTGAACAAAACGCTTTCAGAGGGCAATCAAATCCACCTCCTGGCGTCACACTCCTATTATGACAGGCAGAAGACCAAGTACCTGAAGGATCTCACCACCCTTGAAAGCATCATGGTGGCCAATCCCGATGAGCACGACACCTCCACCTTCCATGCCATCACCGCCAGGGGAGGGTTCAACCATGCCACCGGGGAGGGCCAACTTGATTACCAGGCTGGCTTCGATATCAACCAGGAATACGGGAAAGGAAAACGGATGCAGAACGGCAAGGAACATATCGGGGACTATGCGCTGTTTGCCAGCATCCAGTGGCACCCCACTGAAAACTTTACTTTTCAGCCGGCCATGAGGGTCTCTTACAACACCAAGTACAAATCCCCGGTCACCCCCTCACTGAATATTAAATATACCCTGGGCTCGACCATCTTCCGCATCTCCTATGCCAGGGGATTCCGTGCACCCTCCCTCAAGGAACTTTATCTTCAGTTCTATGATTCGAACCACCAGATTGAAGGGAACGATGAACTGGTTGCCGAGCGCTCCCACAATTTCAACCTGGCCATCCACAACAGAGTCTCCATAGCCTCAAAACCCGTCGAATTGAAGGGCAAGGCTTACTACAACATCATCCAGGACAGGATCTCACTGGTGCAGGTGGATCCGGATAACCCACTTCACTACAAGAATGCCAACACAGACCATTTTGAGTCATTGGGCGGGGATCTCTCGGTGGGACTGAATCCCACCCGGTACCTTTCGGTGGATGGAGGGATCTCCTACATCGGAAGGAAAGATTCCTATTACAAATCGGATGGATTTGTCTTTTCCACTTCAGCAATCGCCAATCTTACATTGAAGTTCCTGAAGAACCTGGCATCTGCCTCACTCTTTTACAAATACTCGGGACAGTACCCCGTATACCGATACGTCACTGATGAGGAGATCGCACTGAATTACCTGGATGCGTACCACAATATGGACCTTAACCTTGCGGTAAAACTGTTCCGTCAGAAATTACGGGTAAGCACTGGGGTAAAAAACATATTTGACAATACCGAACTGGTGGGGATCGATGGGGGCACGGGCCATGGTGGCGGCGAAGGAGTCTCCTCACTGGTTGGCTGGGGAAGAACCTATTTCCTGGGTATAAATTACTACTTCACAAAATACTGAACAGATCCCTATGCGATATCTGGCCGTCATAATGCTGGTTATACTGGCCCTGGGCTTCACTTCCTGCTTTCAGGAGGAGGAGATGGTCCCGCCCCATGAAGAGGGTGACCTGGAGACGGGCCAGGCCCCCATGGGCGTGAACTATGGCAACCAGGTTTTCTTTGACCTGAAGCAGAACAGGGTGGCCTCCTCCAATATCATCTCCACATGGGACCTCTCCTTTGAAAGCTCCGGTGGCGGCTGGAACATCAGGCTCAACTCTTCGAAGTTCATGTTGGCAGGGAACACTTACAGCACCGGTTTCGGGGATGAAATTGACCGGAACCAGGTGGAAATGCGGTTCGACCCATCCGATGGGAATCCCGACAGTACCGCATTTGGCAACTGGTACCAGGTGAACGGGGATTCAACCTGGTCCCGCAGGGAGGTATATCTGGTGGACCGGGGGATGAATGAAAATGACAAACTTCTGGGCTCTAAAAAGGTCCAGCTCGAGATCCTCGGAGATGACTACATGGTGCGTTTTTCAAACCTGGACAACAGTGGAGATACCACCGTGCTGATCAGCCGTGACCCTGCCCGGGAGAGGGTCTATTTCTCCTTTGAAAAGGGAGAGGTGGAGGTGGCTCCGGCCACTGGAGCATGGAGCCTGCTCTTTGCAAAATATACCACCATGCTGGTAACCGATGAGGGGGACGACTATCCCTACCTTGTGGCCGGTGTTCTGCTGAATCCAGGCGGCGTGACCGCAACACTGGATACCATCCACGATTTCCTGGAGATGCAACTCGCCGACACCATTGACCTGGAGCTCACCTCAAGGGCCGACGTGATCGGTTATGAATGGAAATATTACAATTTTGATGAAGGCTTCTACACCATCGAACCCGGACTCTCCTATGTGATCCGGGACCGGGACGGCCTCTATTATAAATTGCGGTTCGTCGATTTCTATAACGACCTGGGCGAAAAGGGGTATCC
>JAHEEC010000136.1 GCA_024640885.1 Bacteroidota bacterium
GCTGCTGTATGGTGGAGATGGTGGGTGCATAGGTAGAGGGCCGGCCGATCCCGAGCTCCTCCATTTTCTTCACCAGGCTGGCTTCGGTATACCTGGCGGGTTGGAGGGTCGATTTTTCAGTAGCTTCAATCTCTTCCCGTTTCAATGTATCCTTCACACTGACCGAAGGAAGCAGTCCGCGGGATTCCTCCTCCTGTTCATCATCGGTGGATTCCATGTAGACTTTTAAGAATCCATCAAATTTCAATACCTCTCCGGTGGCAACGAAGCGCTCCGGAGCCCCTGATATCAGAATGGAAATGGTGGTCTTTTCAAGCAGTGCTTCGCTCATCTGTGAGGCAAGCGTCCTTTTCCAGATCAATTCATAGAGCCGTTGCTCTGCCCTGCTCCCTTCTACGGAATCGTGATCCATATAGGTGGGGCGGATGGCTTCGTGTGCCTCCTGGGCCCCTTTTGATTTGGTAGTAAAGTTCCTTGATTTCAAATATTTATCCCCGAAAGATTCCCGGATTTTGGCAGCGGCGGTCCCTATGGCAAGCTTGGAGAGGTTTACCGAATCGGTCCTCATATAAGTGATCTTACCCGATTCATAAAGCCGCTGAGCCACCGACATGGTCTGGTTCACTGAAAAACCCAGTTTCCGGCTGGCCTCCTGCTGCAGGGTGGATGTGGTAAAAGGCGGAGCGGGTGATTTTTTCAAAGGTTTCTTTTCAATCTGATCCACGGTAAAATCACTTTCCAGGCAGTTGGAAAGAAATTCCTCCGCCTCCTTAAGTGTATCCAGTCGCCTGGAAAGTTCGGCTTTGAGCTGCGTCAATCCCCCCTTTCCATCGGGCACGGAAAATTTCCCGGTGACCCTGAAGTAGTTTTTGGAGGCAAATTGCTGGATCTCACGCTCCTTTTCCACGATCAGTTTTACAGCCACCGACTGTACCCTTCCCGCAGATAACGAGGGTTTGATCTTTTTCCAGAGCAGGGGAGAAAGTTCAAATCCCACAAGCCGGTCCAGTACCCTGCGCGCCTGCTGGGCATTGACCAGGTTTGTATCGATAAAACGGGGGTTTTCAAGGGCCTGAAAGATCGCCTCCTTGGTGATCTCATGGAACACGATCCTCCGGGTTCTCTCTTTATCCAGTGAGAGTTCCTCATAAAGGTGCCATGCGATGGCCTCCCCCTCCCGGTCCTCGTCAGTGGCCAGCCAGACCATGTTTGACTTGTGGGCAAGTTCTTTCAGCTCCTTGACCATTTTCTTTTTGTCCACAGGGACAATGTATTTTGGCAAGAATCCGTCATCGATATCAATCCCCAGGTTTTTCTTGGCGAGATCCCGGATATGCCCGAAGCTGGATTTAACCGTGTAGGCTTTCCCCAGGAACCGTTCAATGGTTTTCGCTTTCGCAGGAGACTCAACAATTACCAGATTCTCTATCATTTTTTTTACACTCCCTCGTTTAATAATGACCACAAATTAAATTAAATGAGCTGCTACCTTCAAAATTTTTGATACAAATAATTACTATTTTTGACCCAAATCAGGTTGTCCATGGTTCAAAAACCCGCCAAAACTACAAAATATTTAATCATACTCTGGTCACTATACACCATTCCCCTGGTATTGTTCATTGTGATCATGTTTTTAATTGGCAATGGAAAAATAGGATTCATGCCAGATTTTGCGCAGCTGGAGAACCCCCAGACCAACCTGGCATCGGAACTCATCACTGTTGATAACGAGTTGCTTGGAAAATATTATGTGGAGAACCGCACCTTTGTCAGGTTCGAGGACCTGGCACCCCAGCTTGTGGATGCGGTGGTGGCCACCGAGGATGTCCGTTACTACCGCCACTCGGGAGTGGACCTCAGAAGTTTATCGAGGGTGCTGGTATACTCGGTGCTGCTGGGTAAGAATGAAGGGGGCGGAAGTACCATTTCACAGCAGCTGGCCAAAAACCTCTTTCCCAGGGATACCACCATCCGCCGCTCAAGCATTGGCAGGGCATCCCACCTGGCGGTGAATAAGTTCAAGGAATGGAATACAGGGGTGAGGCTGGAGCGGAGTTATACCAAGCACGAGATCCTCACCATGTACCTCAATACGGTCTCCTTCGGGGGGGAATCTGTGGTGGGGATTCAATCGGCTTCCAGGACCTTTTTCAACACCACCCCTGACTCACTTTCACTGGACCAGGCTGCCATATTAGTGGGAATGTTAAAGGCGCCCACTGCCTATAATCCCATGATCAATCCCCAGCGCTCTCTCCAGCGAAGAAATGTGGTGCTGGGGCAGATGGAGAAATACGGGTATATCGACAGGGAGGTGGCCGATTCGGTGATGCAGCTGCCCATTGTGGTGGATTACAACCTGGCCAGTCACCTTACAGGCTATGCCAATCATTTCCGCACCTTCCTCTCCTCGTTCATGAATGCCACCCTACCCGAACCTCCTTCGAAAAATGCCGGCATCCTTGCATGGGAGCGCTACAGGCGTGATTCGCTGCGGTGGGCCAAGGACCCGCTTTACGGTTGGATAAACCGCAACTACAAACCCGACGGCAGCCAGTATAACCTTTACAGGGACGGTTTGAAGATCTATACCACCATCAATTACAAAATGCAGCAGTATGCCGAGGAGGCGGTGGAAGTCCAGATGAAAGGGTACCTGCAACCGGAATTTTTTAAGGAGAAGAAAGGAAGGCCCAACGCCCCCTTCGAAGACATCTCAAAGGAGGAGATCAGGTCGATCCTTTACCGCGCAGTGAGGTGGACAGACAGGTATAGATTCATGGCTGGCAGGGGGGCATCCTGGGATTCCATCCTGTATGCCTTTAACCAGCCTGTACCCATGCAGGTGTTTTCATGGAACGGTCTCGTCGATACCGTCATGACCCCGTTGGACTCCATCAGGTATATGAAATATTTCCTTCGGGCGGGCTTCCTGGCCATGGAGCCTTCCACCGGTGAGGTGAGGGCATTTGTAGGGGGTCACAATTACCGCTATTTCCAGTATGAACATGTGTACCAGGGAAGGAGGCAGGTGGGTTCCACCATGAAACCATTCCTCTATCTGCTGGCCATGCAGGAGGGCTATTCTCCCTGCCAGATGATCCCCCTGGTCCCGATCACTTTTAAGGATGTGGTGAACGATTCCACCTATACACCAAGGGTGCCGGGAAGAAATGTCTTTGCCGGCAAGATGGTTTCCCTGAAATGGGGTCTGGCCAACTCCCACAACTGGGTTTCCGCCTGGTTATTTAAGAATTTTAATCCTGAGAATGTGATCAAGCTCATGCGCAAAATGGGGGTCACTTCCTACATTGATCCCGTTCCGAGCATGATCTATGGTCCTTCAGACATTTCACTGGAAGAGATGGTGGGTGCCTTCAACACATTCTCCAACCGGGGGATCTATGTAAGTCCGCACTACGTCTCACGCATTGAGGACCGATACGGCAACGTAATTTCCACGTTTGTCCCGGTTGAATCGGAAGCCATCAGCATGCAGACCGCATACCTGATGCTCAGCCTGCTCAGAAACGTGGTGGACATGACCGGCAGGTATAAGGGGGAGTTTTATTCGGGGACAGCCAACCGCCTCAGGTGGTTCTTCGAGTTTACCGGGGAGCTGGCCGGAAAAACGGGAACCACCCAGAACCAGAGCGATGGCTGGTATATCGGGATGGCCCCCAGGCTCACCGCAGCAGCCTGGGTAGGGGGAGAGGACCGATCCATCCATTTTGACGCGCTGGGGATGGGATCGGGCACAAACATGGCACTTCCCATCTATGGAGAGTTTCTCAAACGGGTATATGCCGACTCCACCCTGAATATCACCCAGGAGGATGACTTTGAGAGGCCCCTTGACTTCTATGTGAACATGGATTGTCCGGATATCTCCGAGAGCAGCAGTACAAGCGATTACGATGACTTCTAGGGGTGCCTTCGCTGCTTTTTCCGGTGGACAATGACCCTGTTCCCAATCAGTTCCATCTTCCAGTCAGGATGCAGGATCACCCTCGCCTTGCGATAATAGAGCAATGTACGAATGCTGCTTTTCCTTGATTCATTGCCCTTTTTGAATTCCCCGCTGAATTCATAGCTGATGGAGGTGGAATGCAGCGCATGGTAGATGCGAATGATCTCCACCACGGTGGCGATCACCCTGTAGATCTCTCCCCGGTTAGTCTCGCTGTATTCGTCTTCGAATTCGTCGCTGAGTACACTGAAATTCACCACATGTTCCAGGTAATTTTTCTTCTTCCTGGCAAACAATACCTGGTATTTTAGTCCGCTCCCTGTTTCAAAATAATACTCCGACCCGGACTTAATTTGTGGTGGCCGGATGGGGTAGTGGTCGAGCTCCGGTTGATAACCTTCCCTGAAGAGGGGGAGCTCCCTTTGATTGGGATCGTTCATCAGCCAAACAGGTATTTGGGAACCTCCTGGACCCTTGTGACCTCCACAATCTCCAGTTTGAACCTGGAGGGATCGATCCTTTTCCTGTTGAAGGCGGGCATCAGGATCCTTCGCATTCCGAGTTTATCAGCCTCACCCAACCTCTGTTCGATCCGGTGAACCGGCCGAATCTCTCCCGAGAGCCCTACTTCCCCTGCAAAACAGGTGAACGGATCCACAGGGATATCCACCGTGGAGGAGAGAATGGCAGCGATCACTGCCAGGTCAATGGCGGGATCATCCACCCGCAGTCCCCCGGCAATGTTGATAAAGACATCCTTGCTGGCCAGCTTAAAGTTGGCCCGTTTCTCCAGCACTGCCAGCAACATGCTCAACCTTCGGGTATCGAACCCGGTGGAGGTGCGCTGGGGGGTGCCGTATACGGCAGAGCTGACCAGGGCCTGGACCTCGATCATGATGGGGCGGATCCCCTCCACGTTGGCCGCGATAGCCGAACCGCTCAGGTCGGCCGGTTGCTGGTTGATCAGCAGCTCAGAGGGATTCAGGATCTCCCGCAATCCTTCACCTGTCATTTCAAACACTCCGATTTCGGATGTGGATCCAAACCTGTTCTTGGTGGAACGCAGGATCCTGTAAAGGTGATGTGTATCCCCTTCAAACTGGAGCACCGTATCCACGATGTGCTCGAGCACCTTGGGGCCTGCAATGCTTCCCTCCTTGGTGATGTGCCCGATCAGGATCACCGGCATATGGGTTTCTTTGGCCACTTTGAGCAGCTGGGCCGCGCAGTCGCGCACCTGTGAAATGGTACCCGGTGCAGATTCGATCCCTTCAGAAAACAGGGTTTGTATGGAGTCGATGATCAACAGTTCCGGTTTGGTATGCTCCACCTGGGTGAGGATGGCCTGCAGGCTTGTCTCGGAGAGCACCTGGCAATGGCTGTTCACCCCACCCAGCCTGTCAGCCCTCATTTTGAGCTGCTGGGGACTCTCCTCTCCCGAGATATAGAGGGTCCTTTTATCGATCCGCAGTGCCACCTGGAGGGCCAGGGTGGATTTGCCGATACCGGGTTCGCCGCCAATCAGGATCATGGATCCGGGAACCATACCTCCTCCCAGCACACGGTTAAACTCCCCGTTTTTCATGTCAACGCGGGTTACCCGGTCCGTCTCCACTTCATCCAGGCTCCGGGGCAGCGCATGGGCTCCCTGATCCTTCGTGAAAGAGCGGGACGGCCCCTGGGTGATCCTTTGTTCCACGTAAGTGTTCCACTGGCCGCATGCATTGCATCTGCCCATCCATTTGGCAGAGTCGTTGCCGCAGTTCTGGCACACATATACCGATTTTGATTTAGCCATTTCCCCGTTGAAAATGCATAAAGTTAATCAAACCTGTTAAATGCTGTTCAGGTTGCTTTCCTGATCATGGAGGTGGTGGAGTAGCCTTCAAGAAGTGGGATGGTGATTACCTCTCCTCCCCATGAAGTGACCTCCCTGAAACCCACAATTTCCCCGGGATTGTAATCACCCCCTTTTACCAGGAGATGGGGCCTGACCGCATTGATCAGTTTAAGCGGTGTCTCTTCGGAAAAGAGAATGATATGATCCACGAAGGCCAGTGCGCCCAGGACTTCGGCCCTGGCCTGCTGGTCATTGACGGGCCGTCCCGGTCCCTTCAGCTTTGACACCGAACGGTCACTGTTGAGACCTACCACCAGAAGGTCCCCAAGCTCCCTGGCCCGGGAGAGATAATAGATATGACCCCTGTGAAGCAGGTCAAAACAGCCGTTGGTAAATACAATGCGGTGGCTGGCCCTGAATTGAGGGGTGAAAAGCTCGAGGGCCTTCTCCAGTGAAAGGATCTTTCCGATGATCTCCTCGTAGGTTTTCATTTCAGATGGTGGATTGCCGGGGAATACTTTTTTTACGTGAAATTATCCATATCAGGTAGGAGATACTACCCATTAAAATCGTCAGCAGTGAGTTGGACTCATGGGCCAGGATTGCGTAGGCGCTTCCAAGTTCAAGGGAGAAATCGTACACAACCACCAGTCCCCTTGAGGTAATCCAGTGATACGCACCGAATCCGGCTGTGACCGGGGCGGCCATGCCCAGTCCCCCGATTACCAGCAGGAACATACCGTCGATGAAGGTGAGCCCGGAAGTCTCTTCCAGCGAAAAAACCACCATCCAGGTCATCAGGATATAACATAACCAGATGAAGAGGGAGTGAAAGATAAATTCCCATTTCCGTTTCATCCTGAAGACGGTCTTAAGCCCCTGGCTCACCCCTTTGAGGATATCCCGGATCTTGCGGACCAGGACAAAACGGCCCAGCCTTTTCCTGAACAGGTAAAGAAGCAGGATGACCAGGATCATGATCCCGGCCACAATCAACCAGAAAGTGACCTTTCCACCCAGGGCACCGGTAATTTTTTGCATCAGGGGGTCGTACACCTGTTGGCCAAAGAATGCCCCGAATTTATCCATCCAGCTGAAGAGAAGGACCACCATGATCAGCAGGAGCATGACCAGGTCAATCACCCGCTCAACAATTACGGTGCCGAACAATGAGTCCACGGGGATCTTCTCCCTTTTCCCCAGGGTCACGCACCGGGTCACTTCTCCCAGCCGGGGGAGGGCATAATTGGAAAGGTAACCGATCATCAGGGCGTGGTAGGTGTTCCGGAATGAAGGTTTGAAACCCAGGGGCTCGATCAGCAGCATCCACCTGCGGGCACGTGAGAAAAAACTGATGCATGCAAAAAAGAGGGAAAACCCGATCCACCAGAAATTTACCCCCCTGAGTGTGGCTGCCAGTTTATCCAGTGCAACGCCCCTGAACGCCAGGTAAAGTAGTAATATCCCCAGGGCCAGGAATCCGGCGATTTTCAGAATCTGGATGATGATTTTTTTCAAAAGGGGGTTCAGTTAATTTTATTGGAGCCGGTATCCGGGAAAATGATGGTTGGTTTAAAGGTTTTCGCTTTTTCGAAATCCATGTGGGCATAGGAAATGATGATGATGATGTCCCCCACGGCCACTTTGCGTGCCGCCGGTCCGTTCATGCAAATCTGACCGGTCCCTCTTTCCCCTGTAATCACAT
>JAHEEC010000137.1 GCA_024640885.1 Bacteroidota bacterium
CCTGCCATGGCAGGATTCATGAAAAGGGGATTGGCGTAGAATTGTGAAAACGCCGGATCCTGTGCCCTTCCGGTCACCACGGCCAGCATCATCAGCGCCAATCCCATTGCGGGAACCATATGAAATATTTCAACCTTCAACCTGCAACTTTCTTCCTTCAACCTTAGACTTTACACTTTACAACTTTAAACTTTCAACTTTATAAATTTACGACTCAATGACTTTAAAGATATTCGCAACAATAAGATGTAAGCTCCGTTATAGTATATACGACAAAACAAACGTTATAAAATATATTTTTGTTGCCTTTCATTGATCCCATGAAGAAGCTGGTTTTTGCCATTCTCCTGCACCTGCCGATCCTCCTTTATTCCCAGGTTGAATCTGTTGTCATTCAGTGGGATACAGACCATGGCAAGCCCTTCTTCACCCATGCTTTATACGAGGATGGTGAGAATACGTTACCATATCTGGTCAGAAAATTGCCGTGGCCTGCGAACGGGATGTTGCCAGAAGTGCAGCTGGAGGTCACTGGAACGACCCCCGTTGGGGATGATTTACCCGCCGAAATAAGTACCCGCCAGGTCGCAGGCTCACCCCTGCTTGAAGTTGCACTGGTTAGGGAATCAGGGAAACCCTTTGTGATGGTAAAGGTTCTGCCGTTCATAAAGGGATCCTCCGGGAAACTTTTAAGGGTGGATGCCTTCGACCTCCGCATGGAGGAACAGGTGGCACTGGCACCCCTGAAGAGTGCAATCAAAGGAGAGTGGTCAGACCAGTCCGTCCTGGCTTCGGGTGACTGGTACATGGTGTCGGTGGAGAAAAGCGGCATGTTTAAGCTGACCTATGAGCAGTTGCAGGCCATCGGGCTTCAGAATCCCGCCATGGTCCGCATTTACGGTTCCGGGGCAATGCCACTTCCTGAAATGTTCTCGGAGGGATACCTGGATGATCTCAATCCGGTCCCCCTTTTCATGCACAAGGGATCCGACGGGTTGTTCGGTCCGGGTGACCACATCCTCTTTTATGCCCAGGGTCCTGTGAGGTGGAGATACAACCAGGATGAACAGATGTTCCTGCACCGGCTCCACAGCTATTCATGGGAGGGTTACTATTTTATCACCTCCGACAAAGGGAGCGCGCCCGCACAGGGGAACGTGGAGCTGAGCACCGACAGCCCCACCCACACGGTCACCCAGTATGACTACAGGAATTCCTGGGAGGAGGAGACCTACAGCCTCATCAACTCGGGAAGGGAGTGGTACGGAGATAACTTTAATGTGAACCTGGAGGAGCATTACGCATTTGCACTTCCGGTGAAGGTGACCGGTGAACCGGTGAAGATCCGTGTGGCTGCCGCTGCGAGATCGGGGGTTACCTCATCCTTCAATATCCTGGCCGACAATCAAAAGGTGGGTAACATCGAAGTGAACGGAACCGACCTGAGCAACTATACCGCCACCTATGCCTATGAAAAGGCAGGCATTTTTGAATATACGCCCCCACCTCCCGACAATGCATTGACTGTGACCGTGGCATACAACAGGCCGGACGCCAATTCCCAGGGTTGGCTGAACACCATCACCATCAATGGCAGGAGCTCCCTGGCCCTTAATGGAGACGAAATGGATTTCAGGGACAGCAGGAGCACCGGTCCCGGTAATGTGAGCGAGTTCAGCATCACGAACTGCAACAGCAGTACAATCATATGGGAAGTAAGCGACCCTGGCCAGCCGGGAAATATTGCATATACACTGAACGGGACCACGGCAACCTTCAGAATATCCACCGATCAGGCCCGCGAGTTTATTGCATTTAAATCAAATGGTTCCTTTCCCTCCCCCGCCTTTGGCGGTAATGAATTGGGCAAGGTTGAAAACCAGAACCTGCATGGCCTGCAACAGCCTGACATGATCATCCTTACGCCGGAGATCTTCCTGGACCAGGCACGGAAACTGGCCGATCACAGGGTCACGAACGACGGGCTCGAGGTGGCCGTGGTCACACAACAGCAGGTTTTCAATGAATTTTCCTCCGGGACGCCGGATGTAGCCGCCATCCGGAATTTCATGAAAATGTTCTATGACCGGTCAGGTGGTGCAGGGGATTACTGCCGTTACCTTCTGTTGCTGGGTGACGGATCCTATGACAACCGCAGTCAGACCGACAACAATCCAAACCTCCTGCTCACCTACCAGTCGGATAACTCACTTTCTCCCACCCTCTCCTATGTATCCGACGATTTTTTCGGCCTGCTGGATACCGACGAATCCATGTACAGTGGCTTGCTGGATATCGGGATCGGTCGTTTACCGGTCTCAAACGTGGATGAGGCCAGTGATCTGGTGGAGAAGATCATCGCATACAGTGATCCCAACAAACAGGGTGAATGGCGCAACCAGCTCTGTTTCATAGGGGATGATGAAGATTCCAACATCCACATGCGGCAGGCCGACCAGCTGGCGACCTATGTGAACGACCACTACCCGGACTACAACATCAATAAGATCTACCTGGACGCTTACCAGCAGGAGAACCTGGCCACCGGGCCCCGTTACCCTGACGTAACCAGGGCAATCAATGACCAGGTGAACAGGGGAGCACTGATCGTAAATTATACAGGACACGGTGGGCCCGGAGGATTGGCCCATGAAAAGATCCTCACCACCTACGATATCAATCTATGGAGCAACGTCAACAAACTTCCGCTGTTCATGACCGCCACCTGTGAATTCAGCAGGTATGACGAATATGACCATAAGCAGGACCAGGAGATCACCTCGGCCGGGGAGGAGGTCCTGCTCAACAACGGTGGGGGCGGCATCGGGCTTTTTACCACCACAAGGCTGGTCTATTCGGGGCCCAATCATGTGCTGAACGAAAAATTTTACGAGGTGGTCTTTGAAAAGGATGCCAGCCAGCGGAATTACAGGCTGGGTGATATCATTGTCTACAGCAAGAACAATACGGGTTCGGGGATTAATAAACGCAATTTTACCCTGCTGGGAGATCCCTCCATGCGGTTGGTCTACCCCCAGCACAGCGTGGTGACCGATTCCGTCAATGGCAAGGAGATATCAGTGTCTCACGATACCCTCTCCGCCTTCCAGTGGGTAACTGTTTCGGGACACATGGAGGATCAGGAGGGAGCCTTCATGGGTGATTTCGACGGGCTGGTCTATCCCCTGGTATTTGATAAGGTTAAGAGGGTAGAGACCCTCTCCAATGATGACGATCCGGTCTGGAGTTTCAATACCCGGAACAACATCCTGTACAGCGGGAAGGCTACCGTATCGAAAGGACGCTTCAGCTTTGGCTTCTATGTGCCAAAGGATATCAGTTATGCCTTCGGCACCGGTAAGATCAGCTACTATGGCCACAACAACCAGGTGGATGCACATGGTTCAAATGAGGACTTCTTTGTGGGCGGAATCGGGACTGACAATGCATCCGATTCGGATCCTCCTGTTATTCAATTGTTTATGAATGACACTTTCTTTGTCCAGGGAGGCGTGACCGACCAGGAACCAGAATTGCTGGTCTATGTGAAGGATAATTTCGGGATCAACACCACCGGGAACGGCATCGGGCATGACCTCACTGCCACCATGGACGAGGACCGCATCAACGCCATCATTCTCAACGAATTCTACCAGGCCAACACCAACAGCTATAATTCCGGGATCATCCGATATCCTTACAGCAACCTTCCACAGGGGAGGCACCAGGTGATTGTAAAGATCTGGGACATCCACAATAATTCGGCCGTTTCAAGCCTTGATTTTGTGGTCATGGATTCCGAGGAGATGCTGCTGAAATCACTTTTCAACTTCCCAAACCCGTTCTTTGACCAGACCTGGTTCAACATAGAACACAACAGGCCCGACCGGGACCTGAGGGTGGTGGTGCGGATTTACAATCTCTCAGGCCAGATGGTCAGGATCCTGGACAGGCAGGTATTTTCACCCGGTTACAGGCTTGAACCCATGATGTGGGACGGAACCTCCGCCGGAGGGGAGAGGCTTGGGGGTGGAGTTTACCTTTACAACGTAACCCTTTCCACCGATGATGGGGAGGTTGCATCGGAGGGTGGGAAATTGATCATATCCAGGTAATTTTGTTAGATATTATACCCATTGAATACTAAAGCTGACCTATTTACGTACTAGAATTGTGCCGATGATGGCCGCCTGTTGCCGGTCATATGTTATATTTATGTGTTATATTTGCCTACCAAAACCAAACAAATGTCAAAAGGATTGAGATCTTCTCTGATTGCGTTGATGACGGGATCGTTTGTGATTGCTTCATTGAATCTTACGGGCCAGATCTCCTCCGGTGAACTTGGAGGAGCCGAGCTGAATACCATACAGACCTCCGTACCGTTCCTGACCATAGCCCCCGACTCCCGCTCAGGTGCAATGGGTGACGTGGGAGTTGCCACCGCCCCGGATGTGAATTCTCAACACTGGAACGTGGGTAAATACGCCTTCATAAAAAGCAAGGGAGGATTCGCCATCTCCTACACCCCATGGCTCAGGAACCTGATCCCCGACATTAACCTGGCATATCTTACCGGTTTCTACAGGGTTGATGAGCAGCAGGTAATCAGCACCTCGTTGCGCTATTTCTCACTGGGTAACATTGTGTTTACGGATATCACCGGAACGGTGACCGGCCAATACAATCCCAACGAATTTGCAGTGGATGCAGGGTACTCCAGGCTCTTTACCGATAATTTTTCAGGTGGGATCGCCTTCAGGTTTATACGCTCCGACCTGACCAGCGGTCAGAATACTGCGGACGGGCAGGAGACCAATCCGGGCATCTCATTTGCTGCCGACCTTGGTTTCTACTACCAGAGCGATATCGATGTGGGATCCAGTGACGGGCAGTGGGCTGCAGGTGCGAGCCTGACCAACATGGGTACACCGGTTTCCTACACCGCCGATGCAGACAAGACACCCATCCCCACAAACCTGAGGCTGGGAGGCAGGTTTACTTACAACATCGACGATTATAACAAAATCTCCTTCCATACGGATCTGAACAAATTGCTGGTGCCGACTCCTCCAGTGATGGATACCGACTCGGCCACCGGGGACCTGGTTGTCATCCGCGGAAAAGAGGCCCCGGGATCGGTGGTATTCGGGATGTTCCAGTCCTTCTATGATGCGCCGGGTGTGGAGCGCCCCAATGGCAACTACAGCGTCTTCGCAGAAGAGTTCCATGAAATTGCCTATAGCCTCGGTGCAGAATACTGGTACCGGAATCAGTTTGCCATCCGGACCGGTTACTTCCACGAGCATTCCAGCAAAGGAAACAGGAAATATTTCACTGTGGGCGTGGGCCTCAAGCTGAATGTCTTCTCTCTGGACTTCTCTTACCTTGTACCCACCAACGGACAGAACAGTCCCCTGGCCAACACCCTTCGGTTTACCCTTGGGTTCGACTTCGCAGACCTGGACCTTTAGTCCCCCCCAATGAGTACCCGGATTGGCTATGGATACGACGTGCACCGGCTTGAAGCGGGACTCCCCCTGTGGCTCGGTGGCGTAGCGATCCCCCATGAAAAGGGTGCCCTGGGCCATTCCGATGCGGACGTCCTGATCCATGCCATCTGTGATGCATTGCTGGGCGCAGCTGCACTGGGTGATATAGGGGATCATTTCCCGGACACGGATCCGGCCTTCAAGGGAATATCCAGCACCATACTCCTGGAACGGACCATTGAACTTGTGCGCTCCGCGGGATACGGGATCAACAACATCGATTCCACCGTTTGCCTTCAAACACCCAGGATCAAATCCTTGATCCCTGAGATGCGCCACCGGATCGCCGAAACCCTCAAAGTGGCCGAGGATCGCATCTCCATCAAGGCCACCACCGAAGAGAAACTGGGCTTCACCGGCCGCGAAGAGGGTATTTCGGCACATGCGGTGGTCCTGATCCATCCCATCGGGTGATCCTCCTCCCCGTCCCTGTTTTACCCCGTCAATGCACTTCCATTTATACTGATTTCAGATAACGTTCTTAGCGCTGTCAGCCATATTGTTCACTCATGGAATATGGCTATATTTGCGTGTCATTCAAATTCCCACAGGTCGTTGGCAGGTAAAAAAACAGTGGTCCTGGGTGCAAGCCCAAATCCGGTAAGGTTTTCATATAAAGCGGTGAAGATCTTGCTCCGGCTTGAGCACGAAGTGGTCGCCGTGGGATTTAAAAAAGGGGAGATCCTGGACCAGGAGATCCTGGTGGGGCAGCCCCCCATCGAAGGTGTGCATACGGTCTCCATTTATATCGGTTCCTCAAGACAGGAAGAATACTACGACTATATCCTTTCGCTGAAACCAAAACGGGTGATTTTCAATCCGGGTACGGTCAACCCCGATTTCATGGGCCGCTTAAACCATGCCGGGATCGAACCTGTGAGTGCATGCATGCTTGTGATGCTTAACGAGGGAGAGTTCTGATCCGCCAACCCATGGAAAACATCTATGACATGGGTTCCCTGGCCGAAAAGGTTCAAAATGAACCTGGTCTCCTGGTTTACTTTTCCACCGACAGCTGTTCCGTATGCAAGGTCCTGAAGCCCAAAGTATCAGAATTGCTTCAGGAGCACTTTCCGCGAATGGCCGCGTGCTATGTGGATACGGATAAAAGTCCCGTTATTGCAGGTCAGCATCGGGTGTTCACCATCCCGACCATCGTGCTTTTCTTCGGTGGGAAGGAGCATCTCCGGTTCAGCCGGAATATCGGCCTCTACCAGCTGGAAGAAGCCATCGGGAGACCATACAGCCTGGTTTTTGAGGATTGAATCCACAGGTTTTGAATGATCCGGGCTACTCTTCCTCCCACTTTAGCTTCTCCAGCAGTGCATCCTCCACCAGCTGAGGGATTGTCACCTTCAACAGCGGTGTACGCTCCATCTCCCGCGTGATGGTTTGCACGGCACCCTCGTTCCTTGCCCAGCTCCTGCGGGCGATCCCGTTGTTCACATCCCAGTGAAGCATCATCTCAAGGCGCTGCCCGGCCTCTTCGGAACCATCCAGCACCAGGCCAAACCCCCCGTTGATCACCTCGCCCCATCCTACGCCACCTCCGTTGTGAAGTGAGACCCAGGTGGCCCCCCTGAACGCATCGCCGATCACGTTGTGCACAGCCATGTCAGCGGTGAAAGCGGAGCCATCATAAATATTGGAGGTCTCCCTGTAGGGTGAATCGGTGCCGGAAACATCGTGGTGGTCCCGGCCCAGCACAATGGGTGCGGAGATAAGACCCTCCCTAATGGCCCTGTTGAAGGCCCGGGCGATGGCGATTCTCCCGGCGCTGTCGGCATAGAGGATCCGGGCCTGGGATCCCACTACCATATGGTGGCCCTCAGCCTCCCTGATCCAGTGGATATTGTCCCGGAGCTGCCCCCTGATCGATTCGGGAGCATTTATGGCAATCCTC
>JAHEEC010000264.1 GCA_024640885.1 Bacteroidota bacterium
GCAAGGAATGCCATGGAGATCATGACATCCTCCACAACAGCAATACGGAATCGCGCACCTATAAAATGAATATCCCCTACCTCTGCGGAAGATGTCATAAAGAAGGCGAAGTAGTGGCCAGGATATACAATGTTTCCGAGCACAATATTGTTGAGAACTACACCCAGGGCATTCATGGCCGCGGTTTGTTTGAAGCCGGCCTGGTGGTTACCGCCACCTGCAATGACTGCCATGGCAATCACCTGGTGCTGCCCCATACCAGTCCCAATTCATCTATTTCAACAGGAAGGATTGCAAGTACCTGCATGAAGTGCCATACAAGGATCGAGGAAGCGCACAAAAAAGTCATCAAGGGTGAATTGTGGGAACAGAATCCTTCCATCATTCCCGCCTGTTCCTCCTGCCATCCACCCCATATTGTGGATGTTCCCAAGGTACAGGCCCGGATTTCCGACCAGTCCTGCATGAAATGCCACCAGGATAGAAACCTGCACAAGATTGTTGGAAATGATACCATCTCTCTTTTCAGGGACAACAACGAACTTCCAAATTCAGTGCACAAAAACATCCAGTGCACCGAATGTCACACGGCGGTCACCGACCACCTGGAACGTCCCTGTTCCACCAATGAGCCTGTGGACTGTTCCTCCTGTCATGCCGAGATTTTCGATATGTATTTCGCCAGTGGACATGGGACAGCACATTATAATCATGATGAGGATGCCCCTTACTGTACCGATTGCCATGGCACACACGCTACCAAATCGAAATACGATGACACCTCTCCGGTTTACCGAACCGCCATACCCCAGCTCTGCGGCGACTGTCACCGCGAGGATGGCTTAGCTGCCAATGTTGAAGGGATCCGTGAGACAAATGCGCTGGCCGACTACTCCTCCAGTGTTCATGGAATGGGACTTACAGCCAAGGGACTTACGGTTAGTGCTGTTTGTACGGACTGCCATACTTCACATATGGAGCTGAAAATGGATGACGAACGCTCCTCCGTAAATCCAGCCAATGTGCAGGCCACCTGTGGAGCCTGTCATAAGGGGATCTATGAAACCTATCTGCAAAGCGATCATGCCTTCAGGACCGATCCCAAGGGAACCGAATATCCCACCTGTGTCAAGTGTCACACCGCACACGGGATCTCCCAGGTCGGTCAGGATAAATTCATGAACGAGGTTACCCATCAATGCGGATCCTGTCATGAGGAAACAGCCAAAACCTACATGCAGACCTATCACGGGAAAGCATACCAGCTGGGCTACTATGAATCGGCCAGGTGTTCCGATTGTCACGGTGCACACAATATCCTGAAGGCTGAAAATCCCTTATCGATGGTATCTGAGGAGAACCTGGTCAACACCTGCGGAAAATGCCATGTGGGGGCCAACAAACGCTTTACAGGTTACCTGAGCCATGCCACCCACAAAGATGATCCCAAGTTGCACGGAGCCTACATATTTATGACCACGCTCCTGCTTGCCGTATTTTCATTTTTCGGGATCCACCTCCTGATGTGGTTACCCAGGTCTGTGAAAGAAAGGCGGAAGAAGAAGAAAGAAGGCCCCAAAGAAACAGGAAATCTTTATTACAAACGCTTCAGCAAGAACCAGCGGATCACCCATATTTTCGTGATTATCAGTTTCATCCTGCTGGCTGTTACCGGGATGATGCTGAAGTTTGCCCATATGGAATGGGCCAAATTCCTCTCCAAATTCTTTGGAGGTGTGGCCACTGCCGGGGTGCTTCACCGCATAGGTGCAGTGATCACTTTTGGCTATTTCACTTTCCACATACTAAACCTGATCAAGGAAAAGAGAAGAAAAAGGCTCTCCATGGTGAAATTTATCTTTGGCAAAGACACCCTCTGGTTCAACAGGCAGGATATAAGGGATTTTATTGCTACCATCAAGTGGTTCCTGGGCAAGGGCCCGAGGCCCAACTATGGAAGATGGACCTACTGGGAGAAGTTCGATTATATCGCAGTTTTCTGGGGGGTTGCTGTAATCGGATTCAGCGGGCTGGTGCTCTGGTTCCCAGTCTTCTTTACCCGCTTCTTCCCAGGCTGGCTCATTAATATAAGTCAGATTATTCACAGTGATGAAGCCCTTCTTGCCGTTGGTTTTATCTTCACCATCCACTTCTTTAATACCCACTTCAG
>JAHEEC010000053.1 GCA_024640885.1 Bacteroidota bacterium
GATGGTAGGGTTGTTACTTGAACATGTCTGGTAATTCGGAAAGCGACCACATCAGGCTGTCGTTCATAAATTTGATGAAGTCAGGGCCACTGGCATGACCGGCATAAGGGGCGTAAAAATGGTCAGGCCGGCCGTTTCGCCAGAACAGGATCCACGATGCTTTCCGGGTGGAATTATTGGTTTTCAGGGTGGGGAGCACCACCCCGGTAAACCACGCCGCGTCGGGGATGGTTTCCACCCCGGTTTCGGAAATGGTCATCAGCTTCCGGTGGGCCGTGGAGAGTGAATCGAGTGTCTCCAGCATGAAGATCGTTTTCGGGGTCTCCTCCATTGCCTTCAATCCATGGTAATCGTCAAATCCCATCACATCCACCCATGCGTCACCGGGATAAAAGGTCATGTACTCATCGGCCGAAACAAAGTTATCGGTGGAGTAGACAATGATCAACTGGTGCATCTGCTTTTCTTTCCTCAGGTAATCGACGGTGAACCTGAAAATTTCCCGGTACTTTTCAGGGGAGCATGAACTGGTGCCCCACCAGAACCAACCCCCGTTCATTTCGTGGAAGGGACGGAAAATGACGGGGATAAGCGCTCCATCCGCACTCTTGAGGCTGGAAAAGAACTGTGCGGCCAGGTCCAGTTTGGCCAGGTAGGCCCCGTGCATTGCACCTCCTGGAAGGCAGGCCTCCACGCAGGAATCGGTGTCCCAGCTGCTGCCCCCCATGGCATAGTTGCGCATGTGCCAGCTATAGGTATTGATACCGCCCCTGTCATGGACCGCAACGGCCCATCTCTTCATGTCGTCAAAGGGCACGCCATCAATGTTTTCGGCATCACCTATGTGTCCGAGGTCCCAGCCAAATATGGCCGGGTGGTCCCCGGAGACATCGTTGATGTCGGTTCGGAAATCTTCCCCTTTCCATCCAATTCCATAGGCCAGCGCATCCTGGTGTGCCACGAGCACATGGTGACCGGAAAGTTTATTCAGGTTGGAGAAGAGTGCCCTGGCCAGGGTATCGGGCCGGGGATCACTCAGGGAATACTCCTGGTCATCGGATTGAGATCCTGAATTTCCAGGGGTATCTTTGCTTGTATTGCAGGAACAGAGAAAGAGAAGTGCACAAAAAAATGCGGAGGATTTCAGGGACATGGGTCGGAGTGTTGGTTCAAAGGATAAAAATATTAAAATAAAAACCCCTTCCAAACAGAACCGGAGGGATTATCTTGTGCAGGGGATCCTGAATGTGTCCCTGTGAAATTGAAGAGGTCGATTTTTTGATAATCACCATGATTCTTCTAAATTGCATATGCCCGTAAATTTAACCTGGATTTTTCATGCCCGTACTCAAGAGTGTCAACCCGTATGATCCCTCAAGGATCGTGAATTACCCCGAGGTCTCGGAGATGAACCTGGCAGTGATGCTGGGACGGGCCAACAACGCATTTCAATTGTACCGCAGGACCTCCTTTGACCAGAGGAAAATATGGATGGAACGCATGGCTGCGCTGCTCCGGGAGCGAAGCAGGGAGCTGGCGGAACTGATCACCCGGGAGATGGGTAAGCCCGTCAGGGAAGCTGACGCAGAGGTCAAGAAATGTGCCTGGGTCTGTGAATTTTACGCAGGTCACGCAGAGAAATTCCTCGCCCCCAGGACCGTGGAAACCGAGGCTGAGGAGAGCATGGTCATCTACCAGCCACTTGGCCCCGTGCTGGCAGTTATGCCCTGGAATTTCCCGTTCTGGCAGGTGTTCCGGTGTGCTGTCCCGGCCCTTATGGCCGGCAATACCCTTTTGCTGAAACACGCTTCCTCTGTACAGGGTTGTGCAGGTGCCATGGAGGGGCTTTTCAGGGAGGCCGGGTTCCAGGAGGGTGTGTTCCAGAACCTGGCCATCAGCAGCGACCGGGTGGCCGGCGTGATTGCCAATGCATATGTGAAGGCGGTGACACTCACAGGAAGTGAGGCCGCTGGTGTTGCGGTAGCCACCGAAGCCGGCCGTCACCTGAAGAAATGTGTACTGGAGCTGGGAGGCAACAACGCTTTTGTGGTACTCAATGACGCCAACCAGGAACTTGCGCTCAATATTGCCATTCCGGCCAGGTTGCAGAATGCCGGTCAGAGCTGCATCGCAGCCAAGAGGTTCATCCTGGAAACATGGATCGCCGAGGATTTTATCCCTGCCCTGCTGAAAAGGGTGGGACAGCTGGTAATGGGCGATCCCATGGAGGAGGCGACGGACCTGGGCCCTCTTGCCTCGGTGAAGCAGGCTCAGGAGGTGGAGCAACAGGTGAGGGACTCCGTTGAAAGGGGTGCCAGGCTAATCACAGGGGGACACAGAAACGGGGCATTTTATGAACCCACCGTCCTGTCGGGGGTGAAACCCGGCATGCCTGTTTTCGATGAGGAGGTGTTCGGTCCGGTCTTTGCGATCACAGAGGCAGAATCGCCGGAACACGCGCTGGAAATTTCAAACCTGTCGAGATTTGGATTGGGCATGCAGGTGTTTACACAGTCAGAAAGCAATGCAAAACTTTTTATGGAAGGTGCCGAGGAAGGTGCGGTGTTCATCAATGCCATGGTGAAATCAGATCCCAGGCTCCCCTTTGGCGGGGTGAAAAGCTCCGGGTTTGGAAGGGAACTTTCCGAAGAGGGAATCAGAGAATTCGTGAATATAAAAACCATCTGGATCGATTAATTAAATCCATTAAACCAACCCCACCCATGCGACACCTGTTTCTTGTAACCACCATTATTGTTTCCCTGACGGGAATGATGGCACAGTCCGCCACACTGACCACCCCTGCAAATTTTTTTGGTTTCGAGCCCGGTTCGGACCGGAACCTTTTTACCTATGAGCAGCTTATCTCTTATTTTGAGAAACTTGATTCGGAATCGCCCCGCGTCAGGCTGGAGGTGATTGGAAACTCGCCCATGGGGAAACCCATGTACATCGCATTTATCTCCAGTGAGGAGAACATCAATAATTTGAGTGCATACAGGGAGATCAACAGGGAACTGGCGCTGAATGCCAATCTTGGAAAGGAAGCCCTGAGTGGGATGATCAGCGAAGGGAAGGTATTCGTGCTGGCAACCCTCTCCATGCACTCATCGGAGGTGGGCCCTTCCCAGGCCTCCCCACTGATCGCCTATGATCTTGCAAGCACCACCGACGAAAAGAAGCTGGAATGGCTCCATAATGTGGTCTATATGCTGGTACCCAACCACAATCCGGACGGGATGGACCTGATTGTGGATAATTACAAAAAAAACCTGGGGACCAAATACGAAGGAGCTTCATTGCCAGGTGTTTATCATAAGTATGTGGGGCATGACAACAACCGGGACTTTGTGATCCTTACCCAGGACGACAACCGGGCCATTTCCAGGATATACAGCCAGACATGGTTCCCCCAGGTGATGGTGGAAAAGCACCAGATGGGATCCACGGGGACCCGTTATTTTGTCCCGCCGAACCATGATCCCATTGCAGAGAATGTGCCTGCCGGGGTGTACCAGTGGGGAGGTATATTCGGTCAGCACATGGTCACGGACATGACCGCTGAAGGACTGGCGGGGGTATCCCAGCATTACCTGTTTGATGATTACTGGCCCGGTTCCACCGAAACCTGCATATGGAAAAATGTGATCGGTTTCCTCACCGAAGGGGCAAGTGCCAGGGAAGCAACTCCCATTTTCATTGAGCCCAGTGAACTGAGCGTGGGCGGAAAAGGGCTTTCCGAATATAAAAAGAGCACAAACATGTTGCTGCCCTGGAAGGGCGGATGGTGGCGCCTGGGTGATCTTGTGGAGTACGAGCTGGTTTCCACCATGTCCATCATCAAAACGGCTTCCCTCTACAGGGAGGACATCCTGGATTTCAGGAACAGGATGTGCCGAGAGCAGGTGGAGAAGGGAAAGCGTGAAGCACCTTTCTATTATATCATGCCGGCCAGGCAGCACGACATGGGTGAACTGGTCAACCTGGTGAACCTCATGAAGGAACATGGGGTGGATGTCTATACATTGCAGGGGGAGGTGGAAATTGAAGGGAGGCCCTATAAAACGGGTGATGTGATCATTCCCATGGCCCAGCCATTCAGGGCTTTCATCAAGGAGGTGATGGAGACGCAGGAGTATCCGGAAAGACATTATACACCCGGGGGAGAGCTCATCGAGCCCTATGATATCACCAGCTGGTCACTTCCCCTTCACAGGGATGTCACTTCCCATGAGATCCGGGTCAGGAGCACGGAACTGGAAGGCAAAATGAACGTGATCGAAGGAACCTATTCACTGTGGGATCCTGCCGGAATGAGAGGGGCTGCCATGGTGTTACCGGTCAGTTCCAACGAATCTTTCAAAGCGGCATTTTACGCCCTTGAAATGGGATTGAAGGTAGGACGGCTTAACGAAGATCTGGAATTAAATTCCACAGGTTATGACCGGGGCAGTTTTGTGGTTATTCAGGATCCTAAGAAAGAGGAGTCGTGGCAGACCCTCCTGGGAACACTTCCCATGCAGCCGGGCATGATTCTTGACAGGCGCGCCCTGAATACCGCGCCCATACAAATTCCGCGCATTGCGCTGGTGGAAACCTATTTCCATGATATGGATGCGGGGTGGACGCGGTACGTGTTTGATACCTACCATGTGCCATTCACCGTATTGCATCCGGAAGAGATTCAGGAAACCGACCTGGCAGGAAGGTTTGATGTGATCATCTTTCCCGACAATGACAAGGAGATCCTGATGACCGGCAAGCGGAAGTCGGGAGACTCCTATTACATGGGGAGCTACCATCCCGATTATTCCAAAGGAATGGAAAAGGAGGGATTCGAAAAACTGATGACATTCAGTGACCAGGGCGGGATCGTGATTGCCTGGGGAAGGTCGGCCAACCTCTTTGAGGGATTGTTGAAGATCAAACACGGGGATAAGGAAGAGGAGTTCCAGCTACCCTTCAGAGACATATCCTCCGACCTGGCCAAAGGGGGACTCGAGGTACCCGGAAGCCTCTTGAAATTAGGGCTCCTTCAGGATCACCCGCTCACCTACGGGATGAATGAAAGCATTGGAGTCTTTTCACGGGGGCGTCCCGTTTTCCAAACCTCGGTGCCCATGTTTGACATGGACCGGCGGGTGATCGGAACCTACCCGGAGAAAGAGATCCTGTTGAGCGGGTATGCCTCCAAAGAGGAGCAGCTGGGCAACAAGGCCGTGATGATCTGGATGAAGAAGGGAAAGGGGCAATTTGTATTTTACGGATTCAATCCGCAGTTCAGGGCTTCCACACAGTCATCATTCAAACTGTTGTTCAACGCCATCCTGCTGGAGCGGGAGGAGTAAGCGCTCCTATTTGTCTTCCCCCTCCTGTTCGGCATAGCGCATGCGGACCTCCTCCCTGAGGCTGGTCACATCCCAGGCATCGTCGTGCTCAAAAGTGGATGGATCGTTCTCTGCACGGAGCAGTTCCTCCAGGACGCTGGCATGTTTTTTGGCTTCCGACAGGTACTTTTTCTCATCCTCCTGGTGATGGAGATAAAGCTCCCGGATTACCTTCAGGTTGTGCTGCCTGAAGGTCTGCGCCAGCCTGTATGCCCGGTAATGGTTGATCCCGAGATGTGTAAGCGCCTTGACGCCCAGCTTTAAAGAGGATTCAAAGGTGTCCCTGGTGTAATCTTCCACGCCCCGGCGCAGCAGCGCATAGGTGTGTTCCATGTCCATGGCCCGGGAAAGGATCTTTAAATGGGGATAGTTCCGCTGGGCCAGGTCAATGATCTTCAGGGATTGCTTTTTGTCGTCGGAGGCAACGATCAGCACTTTGGCCTGTCCGGCGCCGGCTGCCGCAAGCAGGTCCGCCCGGGATGCATCTCCGTAATAGACCTTGAAACCAAATTTCCTCAGTACCTGGATATTGTCCGGATTGTTATCCAGGATGGTAGCCTGGATCCCATTGGCAATCAAGAACCTGCCCATGACCACCCCAAACCTGTCAAAACCGGCAATGATCACCTGGTTTCCATGGTCTTCAATGGGATCGTGCTCGTGGCGGTTTTCAGCTTTGAAGACCAGGGGGAAAATGACCCGGTCATTCAACATCAGCAGGATGGGGGTGAGGGCCATGGAAAGGGCCACCACGATGAAAAGCAGGCCGGATGTACCCGAGGAGATCACCCCGTTCTCAAGGCTGAAAGAGACCAGGACGAATGCAAATTCGCCGCCCTGGGCCAGGGAAAATGCAAACAGTGTATTCTGCCCTCCCCTGATTCCGAAAAAACGTCCCAGGATGAAGAGCACCGAGAACTTCAGGATGATCAATGTGAAGAGGAGAGCCACCACCACTCCGGGTGAACTTACCAGCAGCTTGAAATCGATGCTGGCACCCACAGAGATAAAGAACAAGCCCAGCAACAGCCCTTTAAAGGGCTCGATATCGGCCTCCAGCTCGTGGCGGTATTCATTGTTCGCAAGGACTACCCCGGCCAGGAAGGCACCAAGGGCCGGGGAGAGGCCCACCAGGTCCATGACTATGGCGATGGCAATCACCAGCAACAGGGCGGTGGCTGTGAATATTTCCCGAAGTCCGGTCCTGGCGATGATCCGGAAAATGGTTCGGGCCAGGTAGCGACCGGCCACCACGATCCCCGTAATGACCACCAGGATCAGTACCACCTGGAACCATCCCGATACCTCCATCCCCGCAATCTGCCTCACCTCTTCGGTTGCGACTCCCCCGGCTCCTGTATGCCCGGCCAGCAGAGGAATGAGGGCCAGGATGGGTACCACCGCAATATCCTGGAACAGCAATACGGAAAATGAGGCCTGGCCGGAAGCCTGTTTCATGAGCCCTTTTTCTGACAGAGATTGCAGTACGATGGCCGTGGACGAAAGGGCAAGCATCAGGCCGATTGCCAGCCCCTCCCCTGCGTCCCTTCCCAACAGCATGGCCACACCACCGATAACCGCGGCACTGATGCCCAGCTGAAGCCCGCCCAGTCCGAAAATGGAGCGCCTCATCTCCCAGAGGAGGTTCGGTTTTAGTTCCAAACCGATGAGGAAGAGCATCATGACCACCCCGAACTCGGCGAAATGCATCACATCTTCCCCTTCGCTTCCGATGAGCCTCAATACAAATGGTCCAATGATAATTCCGGCAAGCAGGTATCCCAGTACCGATCCGAATCCGAGTCTTTTTGCCACGGGAACTGAAATCACCGCGGCAAGCAAATATACGAGGGCCTGATGGAAAAAATCCTGCTGGTGCATGGTGTGTACTTTAGGTGATTAAATCGTTTAAATAGTCATGTTTGGAAATCTCCCCTTCGTCGTAGATCCCGTCCATGAGGGAGAGGAGGCCTTTCCGGTATTGCGCGGCAGCCCTCCCTATGCCATTTTCATCCAGCATGTGGGTGCCATGTACCACAAAGGGGGGAAGGTAGGTCATGTTGCACAGCGTAACGGTCAGTTCGAATGGAGCCAGCAATTGCCTGATGGAATATTTCCGCATTCCACCCTCCTGGTATACTTCCCTGCGGCCGCCGGAGGAGATGGCTGTCATCACTTTTTTCCCTGCCAGGGCCCTGCCTTCACGGCCATAGGCAAAACCGTGTTCAAGTACCACGTCGATCCACTCTTTAAGCAACGGGGGAGAGGAATACCAGTAAAAAGGATGCTGCCATACGATGATATCATGTGACAGCAAGAGGTTCTGTTCTACCTTCAGGTCAAAATGAAAATCGGGGTAGAGGTCGTACATATTCCTGATGGTGACCCCTTCGAGATCCTGGATTGATCTCAGCAGTTCACGGTTGACACGTGATTTGTGCAAAAGGGGATGGAACAGGAGGACCATGATGCGTTGCCTTTCAGTCATGCATTTGGAGTTGGGTTATTATTTAATAACAATCCTGCTGAAAAAATGATCAATCCCAAAAAACAGTTAGTTTTGCATGCGACACAAAAAGAATCTTACAGAATGAAAAACCGAACGAACAAAAACAGGCCGGCTCTCCTCTGGATGCTGCTGATTACCAGCTCCCTGCCTGCCAGTGCGCAGAAAGAGGCATACATGCTTTTCAAGGAAAATGGCAAAAAAGTAAATTATGAGAAAATGTTGGAAGAGGCTGCAGGCGCCGATGTGGTGCTTTTTGGAGAGCTTCATAACAATCCCATTTCCCACTGGCTGCAGCTGGAACTGACCGGAGACCTGTACAACCTCAAAGCGGACAGGCTTGTACTCGGGGCTGAAATGTTCGAAGCAGACAACCAGTTGATCATGGATGAATTCCTTTCGGGGTTGATTTCGGAATCCAAGTTTGAGGATGAGGCCAGGTTGTGGAAGAACTATGCCACGGACTACAAGCCCCTGGTGAAGGTTGCCAAGGAGCACGGGCTCAGGTTTATCGCGACCAATGTACCCAGGCGCTATGCCAGTACCGTCTATGGCCAGGGAGCCGCATTCCTTGACAGCCTGAGTGATGAGGCCAAATCATACATGGCTCCGCTTCCCCTGGAATATGATACAATGCTCAATTGCTACTACCAGCTGATCCACGGTCCCGAAATGCAGGGGCATGGCAGCATCAACCTGGCCGATGCGCAGGCCATCAAGGATGCCACCATGGCACATTTTATCCTTGAAAACTGGGAGCCCGGCAAATTGTTTGTCCACTATAACGGGGCTTACCATTCCGATGATTTTGAGAGCATGAACTGGTTCCTGAAAAGATCCAGGCCGGACTTGAAAATTGTGACCATCAGCACGGTTTCCCAGGAGGAGACAGACCAGCTCGCAGAGGAATCAGAGGGGAAGGCCAACTTCATCATCGTGGTGCCCTCTTCCATGACCACGACCTATTAAACGGTCCGGAAAAAACGAACCCTGTCAAAAGCCATTCTTTGCGAAGCAACCAAGCACTTTGCGATAAAATATCCCGAAGAAAAAACTGGGGGACTGACTTTTGACAGGGCCTGTTATCTTTCTATCCGGTGCTTCCTACTCGGGGAACACGGCATCCACCAGCTCCCAGATCTCAGCACTCTCCATTTTCCGCAGCTTCAGGATCTTTTCGCTTAGCTCGTCCATATTCATGCCGGGCAACACTTCAGCAGCATAATCCTGGTTTTCGGCTGTTAACTGGGCTGCATCGGTGTAGCCATCTACGGTGACGTAGGCGGCCTGGTCCTTGTCGTAGGGCCAGTTGGACCAGATGCCCCAGTGTGACCTGAGCCCCCTTCTGATGCCTTCCTCGTGCAATTTCTTGAACACCTCGAGCTCCATCTTCACATAATCGGATCCATTGTTGGGTTTTACCTGCATGCGGTTCACCACGATAAGGTTGGGATTCCCGCTGTTCTCAGCCTGGGCGATCTGGTGGGAGACTTCCACATGGGCAAGGACCCTTGAGGCGGAGGTCTGGTTCAGGATCTCCGAATCTTCCCCGTTCATGAACGCCTCAAAGAATCCTTCGGGAGCAGGCTTGAAGGATTGGGCATAATTTTCATACCAGTTTACGGTAATGTACTGGTAGGGGTCGTTGTACCCGGCATGCACCTTTCTCCAGAGTTGCCATCCGGCGGAAAGCCCCTCCTCGATCCTTTTCTGGTGGATCTTTTTCCAGGCCTGTTCCACCTGCAGGTAGGTTCCTTCCGATTCCTGGGTGACCTTCATGTATTCCAGAACCACCGTGGGATTCTGGGCAGCGATTGTGAAGGGAAGCACTGCCATGATAAGGAGTGCGGTCAGTTTTGTAAAATGTTTCATTGAATGTGATTTTTGATTGTTTATAAGTTATTAATTAACACAAACTTATGGTAATTAACAGAATAAAGGATCAAGCCATCCTTTTTTAACTTTCATTTGTGATTTTCATGCTCCTCTTCCCAAATCTCGTTGTTATTATGTATCTTGAGGATCCAATGAAAAAACTACCGAACGCATTTGCAATAACCCTTTTGTCATGCTGCATGACAGGGTGGTCACAACCGGCCCGGGAGGGTCTGCAGACCAGAATCATCATCAACGCCGACCAGGGGCAGGAAACAATCAGCCGGCACATATACGGACATTTTTCCGAGCACCTTGGGCACTGCATCTATGGAGGCTACTGGGTGGGTACTGACTCAGAGATCCCCAATACAAACGGGATCAGGAACGATGTGGTGGAAGCGCTGCGCGGGATCCACATTCCCAACCTCAGGTGGCCGGGCGGATGCTTTGCTGATGAATACCACTGGATGGACGGGATCGGGCCCGCTTCCGCCAGGCCCAAGATGGTGAACACCCACTGGGGAGGGGTTACCGAGGACAACAGTTTCGGCACCCATGAATTCATGGATTTGTGCGAGCAGCTGGGCACCGAACCGGTGATCTGCGGCAATGTGGGCAGCGGAAGCGTCCAGGAGATGTCACAGTGGGTGGAATACCTGAACTTCGAGGGGATCAGCCCCATGGCTGACCTTCGCCGCGTCAACGGAAGGGAGGATCCCTGGGGTGTGAAGTTCTGGGGAGTGGGCAACGAGAACTGGGGGTGCGGCGGCAACATGACTGCAGAGTTTTATGCGGACCAGTACCGGAGGTATGCCACCTTCTGCAGGAACTACGGTGGAAACCGGCTCTATAAAATCGCCGGGGGGGCCAACTCGGAGGATTACAACTGGACCGAAACCCTCATGAAGAATATCCCCCACCGGATGATGGACGGATTGTCGCTCCACTATTATACCACCAACTGGGGCAACAAGGGTTCGGCCACTCAATTCGGGGAAGAGCAATATTTTGAAGTGCTCAGGCGGTGTCTCAGGATCAGGGAGGCCCTTGACCGGCATATTGCCATCATGGAAAGGTACGATCCCGACAACAACGTGGACCTGGTATTTGACGAGTGGGGCACATGGTATGACGTGGAACCGGGTACCAACCCGGGGTTCCTTTTCCAGCAAAATTCAATGCGTGATGCACTTGTGGCGGCCCTTACCCTCAACTACCTGAACGACAGATGTGAAAGGATCAAGATGGCCAACATTGCCCAGACAATCAACGTGCTTCAGGCACTCATATTTACAGAGGGCGAGAAGATGGTGCTGACCCCCACCTATCATGTGTATGACCTGTACAAGGTGCATCACGATGCGACCATGCTTCCCCTTTCCCTGGATAGCCCGGATTACACCTTCAGCGGGAGAACCCTGCCAGCCGTCAGCGCCAGTGCATCCAGGGATGAGCATGGGGTTATCCATGTATCCCTGGTCAATATTGATCCGGGTAAACCAATCTCCGTCTCCCTGGATATTCGCGGGGCAGATGAAAAAACCGTAAAGGGTAAAATATTGGAATCCAGCGAGATGAATAGCCACAACAGTTTTGAGAATCCAACAGAGGTGGTTCCAGTGGACTTCAGGGATGTGAAAGTGGGAAAAGGGATCGTGGAGGTGAACCTGCCTGCCCGGTCCGTGGTCGTGCTGGAAATTTCTTAGGGATACCCTACAGGGGTGAATCGTCCTTCTCAGCGGGCCGCTTATAATAGCGGAGGGTGGGGTAGGCGAATTCGATATCCTTGTTTTTAGCGAATGCCCTGAGTACGTCTTCCCAGATCTCATGCTCGGTGACCCTTCGTTTTCGGGCATCACAAATGTACCTCATGGTCAGCAGGATCCCACTCTCCTTTACGGAGGTGTAGACGATGGGGGTGAGGTACTGGTAGAAGATCATGTATTTTTTGCTGGCTTCGATGATTTTCCTTTCGGCATCGGCAGAGAGGTCTTCTGCGTGGTCGCTGACAATTTTTTGCAACAGGTCCCTGGCCTGCCTCCAGTTGCTTTCAAAGGTGACCAGCACGGGGATTTCATTCCAGATGAATTTGAACCCGGCGCTGTAATTGGCCTGGGTTTGTGTAAAGACAGAGCCGTTGGGTATATGAATGATTCTCCCTGTACTCTGGTCCGCATCCACCCAGTTCCCGATCTCAAGCAGCGTGAACTGGAACAACCTCAAATCGATCACGTCACCGGAATGTGGCCCGATCTGTACCCGGTCACCCAGTGCGAATGGTTTACGGGCCAGGATAAAAAGCCACCCTGCAATATTGGTCACCGGATCTTTTAAGGCAATGGCAAGCCCTGCGGTCAGCAGACCCAGGAAGGTCCCGAGCTGGCCCAGGGCCTTGATCCAGACACTTGCGATCAGGATGAGTGTCAGGAAACCCACGGTAAAGGAGACCGAACGCTTCCACTTGTACCTGGATTTGGGATCTTCGGTGAAGCGCCATACTATTTTCAGGACGGCAAAACGGATGACGCCCAGCACCAGCAGGATCAATATGGAGTAAAGGATCTTGGTCTGGTTCGCCGGGCTGAGGCCTACTGAATCTTCAAGAAAACTGGTGATGGTATTCATGAATGGGTTTCCTGGTTCTCACCTAAAAATAGTGAATAATGTTGAATTACCCGCAGGTAACTCTGCGGTTGCGCTCATTGTGCATCAAATTCAGATGCGGGCAAGCGCCATGGTGGAGGCATGGAGGGCAATGGTGACAAGCAGGTAAAGGTTCCTGGAGGCCCGGGGTGTCATCCTGAAGAATTTGTATTTGATGGATCCGGCATGGCATGATGAAACACAGTCCCCGCAAAGGGTACAGGTCAGTCCCGGCTTCCTGGCTGCGATATCTGACCGGTGGAGTGCATCGTACTTGCAGAATCGGGTGCAGGCCATGCAGTCGGTGCAGGTACCGGGATCGATCACCAGCCTGAAGGGGTTCACGAACCGGGTAAGGTTCACGAGGGTACCTATGGGACAATAGGAGGTGCAATGCACCATTTTGCCATCCCTCCTGGAGGCGATCAGGATCAGTGCCAGCCCTGTGATCCCGAATCCCCCGGCAAGGATGGTGGCTTCAGGCACAGGCACCTTCATCCAGCGGAGCAACAGGGCTGCAAGGATCACCATGAGGATCACCGTTGATTTCAGGGCCCATTTGTTCCGGATGGGACCTCTGCGGGTCTTCCCTCCGGAGGCGAGGTTGTCTATGGCGCCGAAATAACAGAGGTGGCTGCACCAGGCGGGTCCGGAGAGGACCAGGGTGCTTACAAAAAGTATGGACATCACCGAGGTGTGACCCCTGTAGATAGGACCGCCGAGAATCATCATGGGAACAGGAAGGTGCAGCTTCCCGGTCATCAGGAATCTTTCAAAGCCGGAAAGTCCAAGGACCAGTTGAGAGAAAAAGAGTACTGAAAAGGCAAACCATGTGTATTTCCTCCAGGCCTGCACCTTCCCCGGATCCTGCATTTTATAGGCCACCAGTGCCCCGTATGATCCAATCAGGAGGATCTCGAGCCACCCGCCCCCTTTCACAAACCGCTCGAGAAGCAGCATGGGACGTTCCACCTTGATCTGCACAAAAGTGAGCAGCATTGCAGTGAGCAGGAATACCATCAGCGGCAGGCCGGAGGATCGCCCACTTTTCAGGGCAGTGGAACCGGGGTGAATCACTGTGCTAGACCCATTCTTCCTGGAGGATCTCGCCCTCAACACCTACAATGACCGCTTTCACGGGAACCTTCCTTTCGGTCTGTGCCATGGCAGCCCTGACCACCTGCAGCAATCCACCGCAACATGGGACCTGCATCATCATGACGGTCAGGGTATTGATTTTTGCATCATCCACCAGTGATTTGATCTTGGAGACATAGGTTTCGAGCCCCGAATCGAGCTTGGGACAGGCAATGGCCAGGCTTTTTCCCCTCAGCCATTTGGAATGGAAATCTCCCAGCGAAAATGCCACACAATCGGCAGCCAGTACCAGGTCTGATTGCTGGAAGTACGAAGCCATGGGATTGACAAGGTGCATCTGCACAGGCCACTGTCTCAATTCCGATTGCTGCCCGCCGTTCACCCGCTTATCCAGGGTGAGGGAGCCGGCAACCATGGATCCTGGTTGGGCGGCGGCCGACCGGGGAGCGAAACTCCTTGCTTCCGATCCCGGACAACCGCAGGCCAGTTGCTCTTCTTCGACTTTTGCATGGTGTACTTTGTTCATGACATCCTGGATATTAAATTTTATTTCATGTGCATGTTCATTCAAATACTGGACTCCCTCCCGGAGGAACTCCATTTCGTTGTGCTCCTTCAGGTGCTGCAGGTGCGCCACCACTGTGTTCTCTCCTTTCTCCACCATGATCTCCATGACACTGGTTTCATCATAGGGTGCCGCCTCCCTCTTTTCGATGGTGATGGCCCCCTGGGGACAATGACCCAGGCAGGCTCCCAGGCCGTCGCACATGAGATCACTGATCAACCTGGCTTTGCCATCGATCATCTGGAGTGCGCCCTCATGGCAATTGGGGATGCACTGTTCACATCCGTCACATAATTCTTCGTCAATATGTACAACTTCTCGTATCATGGTTTATTTTTTTATTGAATGTTCCCTGTTTATTGCACAAAAATAGGGCGGCGATTTGATGAATGTCAGTAACATATGTTACAGGAATCAATGTGGGGGAAAGGTTTTTGCTATATTTGATCCGCAGATTTAAAAATCCAAATATGTTGTCTGTAATCTTACGGCCTTTTACCCTCCGGCACCTGGTGATTGTCCTGTGGATCTCCACTGTGTGGACGCTGTTTCCCTCATGCTCCAAAGAGGAAGGACCTGGAGGTACCGGATCCATTTCCGGGACCATCATCGAAAATTATTATAACGAATCCTTTTCCAGGGTGATTTACCAGAAACCGGCGGTGGATGAAGAGGTGTTCATCCTGTATGGGGATGATAATACGCTGGGTGACAGGGTATTTACGGGAATAACCGGGGAATTCAGGTTTAAGTACCTTTACCCGGGACGTTATTATATCTATTTCTCTTCCCGTAATCCTGATGACCTGCTCAAAGTAGACAGTGAGAAGATCATGATGGTTGACCTGGAGCGGGGAGAAGATCTTGACCTGGGCAACCTGGAAAAATTATCAACCCTCGACTTTGATGACGGTTCAGCAGTGATCAAGGGGGTGGTCAAGGTCATTAACTATGTGAATACATCCCAATGGCCCAACCTGGTGGTCAAGGATATTTCATATGCCATGGAACAGGAGGTGTACCTCTCCTATGATAACCAGGATTTCTACCAGGAAAGGATCCGGACCCAGTACAACGGCTATTTTGAATTCGGTAAACTGATACCCGGGGAATACCTGGTATTCCTTTATTCGGATGATGTGACAGGCGAGACCGATCGTGTGGTGCTGAAGCACGAGGTAACCATAAGTGAATTTGACCAGGTGGTGGACCTGGGTGAGATAACTATTGAAAAACGCTAATATACCTACTTAACATGCTGCTAAAGAAGTCATTGGTAATCACAATCATGCTCCTGTGCATGGTTTCGATTTCATGGGGACAGAGCCGGAAGACCTTAAGGGAAAAGGGGATCAGTTCCATGACGGTCCAGGAATATTTTGTAGAGGAAGGGATGAAAGATCCCATGGTGGAAACCATAGAGAAATATGATAAAAACGGAGACCTGGTGGAACTCAAGGAATATGATAAGGAGGGAGCAGTGAAAAAGTGGGAGAAATATGTCTTTGATGACGATGGAAACCTTGTGGAGGAAGTATTCCTGGATGACAAGGGCAGGATCACAAGGACCGAAAAAAATATTTACAAAGAAGGGCTGAGGGTCGAAAAGCACTTTTATAATAACAAGGGCAATCTTTACAAGAGGAAAGTCTACGAATATGAGTATCGGTAGTGAGATTGATAGGATCCTTGCTGGTTTTCAAGCCATCTCACTGGTTGAGGTACAGAAGGCCAGCCTGATGCGGAGGAAGGACAGCAAGTACCTGTTCAGCTTCCACGATGTTCCTGATATCCTTGCCGGGGTGCAGGATCAATACAGGGTCCTTGAGATCAATGACCTGCGTTCCCAGCCTTACCGTTCATGTTATTACGATACCCCGGATCTGGAAATGTACCACCTGCACCACCGCGGGAAGGCCAACCGGCATAAGATCAGGATCAGGAAATACGATGCCTCCGATCTCCATTACCTGGAAGTGAAGAAAAAGGATTCCAAAGGAGTGACGATCAAAAACAGGAAGAGAACCAACGGCATGGGTGTTTCGGTCCTCACAAGGGAAGAGGAGTTCCTTTCGACCTATTCCCCTTACGGGAAAAACGGAATGATCCCGGTCCTTGAAAATTCCTTTAACCGGATCACCCTTGTCCGCCACGATCAGAGCGAGCGGATCACCCTTGATTTCGGGCTCAGGTTCGAAAGCTTGCTGACAGATCAAAGGATTGATCTACCCGGCATATCCATTGGCGAAATTAAATATGAGAATCTTCTGGCGGGTTCACCCTTTCACGAACTCCTGAGAAAATCTCATATCACCCCCAACCGATTCAGCAAGTACGCCATCGGAGCGGCCCTGTTGCATCCCCACCTGAAGCAGAACCGGTTCAAGGCCAAGGTCCGCAAGGTGCACAAGCTAAACAACACCTATCTTCAAACCATAAAAATTCCGCAACATGCCTGAATTTCTGAACATTGAATTGATGAACTGGAAAGATTTTTGGGACCTGGTCATCCGTTTTATTTTTAACCTTGGCGTCGTGCTTTTCCTTGCCAGGTATCTCTATTACAGAGTTACACCCAGAAAGGATTACCTTTTCAGCTACATACTCATCAGCCAGGTGATCTTCCTGATCCTGTTCCTGCTGGAAAATGTGAACGTGCAGATGGGATTTGCCCTGGGTTTATTTGCCATTTTTGGGATCATTCGATACAGGACAAGGCAGATCCCCATTCGCGAAATGACTTACCTTTTCCTGATTATTGGCATCACGGTGGTGAATTCACTGGCCAACCGGAAGGTGAGTTATGCGGAACTGGTGCTGGCCAACCTCATCGTCATTCTTGTTACCTACCTCCTTGAGAAGGTGTTCCTGTTGAAACACGAATCCAAGAGGGAGATCATTTATGAAAATGTAGAGTTGATCAAACCCGAGCGAAGGCAAGAATTGATCAGGGATCTGGAGAACCGGACCGGACTGAGGATCCACAGGGTGGAGATCGGAAGGGTGGACTATATGCGCGATTCGGCCAGGCTCTTTGTCTATTATTTTGAGCAGAATGACTGGGGTCATTCAACGGAGGATGAACCACAGGGGGGTGACGGGGGCGATGACGATTAACCAGGGAAGATTCCTAATAGTGCTTCTGCTATTGCCCTGGGTGGGTGGTGAGTCCCTGGGCCAGCAAAAAGATTTCCTGACCTGGTGGGAGCTCAGCCTTGATAAAGGATTGGGCAAGGGGATTGATCTATCCGGGGAATTGGAACAACGTTTCAGGAACAACAGTTTGCAATACGACCGGACCCTGGTCACCCTGGCCGGGGATTATGATTTCAGGGATTATCTCAATGTGGCGGCGGGTATGCGGGCTGTGCTGGTCAGCAACAGGGAGCTTCAATTAAGGACCAAATACAGGATCCATGTTGACCTCACCGGCAGCCATTCCCTTGGAGGAGTTGACCTGTCATTGAGGGCCAGGCTGCAGTACGGGTTCGAAGAGATATTCAACACAGGGGTTTCGGGGAACAACAAGTTTGTGAACAGGTTCAGGCTTAAGGCATCTTACCATATATTCGGTACCAGGTTCGGAGGATTTGCCACCCTGGAAAGCTATCATCTTTTCAGTGACCAGCGGGGCGTCCTTTTTTATAAAATGCGTTATTCAGCCGGAGCGCAATTTGACCTGGATTTCCGTTCACAATTCACACTTCGCTATATCCTGGAGGATGAATTCAATGTGAGAAATCCCCTTCAATCCCACATCCTGTTATTTGGATATGCATACAAGCTTTAGGACTATTGCTTGATCAGTTTGGACATTTCCCTGATCTGCAGGCCATCTGAAACCTCCAGGGTGTAGAACCCGTCGGGGAGGTACGAGAGATCCGGGAGCGGGTATGCAAATTCGCTTCCCGAATATTCCACTTTGCTCCTGAACACAATCCTGCCGCTCATGTCATAGAGCCTCACCTGGAGTTCCAGTGGAATGGAGAAATTCATGGTCACAAAGGTCCGGGAGAGGTCCGAGGGATTGGGATATACTTTCATGATCCCCTGCTCCGGTATGGTCTCTCCGGGCTCCGTGGATACTGGATAGCACAACCCTCCCCACTTGCTGTCCATCCATGCCAGGCGGTCGTTGATCCAGTCCCTGAGATAATCTTCCTCCTCCGCGTAATTCTGGCCCACGAAACTGTTGGGCCAGATGTAAGTGCCCAGGCTGGGCCACCTTCGAAAGTTCCTTGGCACCGCCTCCCGGATCACCAGAAAGGTGCTGTCCACCAGTTTCGTCACATTTTCAGGGCTCATCACCGATCCGTACAGTTCATCCCAGCGGCAGTGGACCTGGTTCCTTAACCAGCTGTCCTGCATGGCCCGCGCCCACCAGTAGATGGTATTGGTATATGTATAGGTCCAGTTATAGGTGAGGTGGATATCGGGTGTATAATCGCTGTTCCCGTAAGTGAGGTTGTAATCCCAGGGCGGGCCGTTGACGAGCTTCCCACCGTCGGAATCCTTTTGTTTGTAGAAATAGTGACTGAGCCGGAAACCGTCCACATCTTTGGCGAACTCATTAAGGATCATCAGGTCGATGAATGAAGGTATCTCCAGGTAGGCACGGTAACCCTTGACCGGGTCGGCAAAATTCGAGGAGACCATGGCTGTCTCAAACCGGGTCAGGTAGTTCCTGATATAGGCTTTCTGTGATGCGGTGAGGTGGAAGTAATCCGGGTCGAAGTACTGGTAATTATAACGGTAGTATCCGGGTACAGGCGGCTGAAACGGGGATTCCCAGTATTCGGAAGCATACATGCCGGTGGTTTTGTCGATCCGGAGCAAATACCCGCCCGACATGTCCAGAGGGGTGGTGTCTGAGGGAGTCAGTTTGGCCATGTCCACCCGGTTCTTGTCCCGTTTGATCTTTTCGGTGAGCACATACAGTCCCTTATAATCGCCATTGACGGTCAGTTCCACAAACCGGGTACGGGGCGAATAGTGGCCAAATTTCTCATAAAGACCATAGGTAAGCACATTCCTGATGAGGCTTTTGTCCCCGTAGGGCCCGTAGAGCACAAAATCGTTCTCTTCCGGAAGGCCAAGGAGGGATACATTGTTGTTTGTGCCGCTGTCGGTCTGGGTCTCAATGCTGTAGGATGGTTTCGGGTAGAGGCCCTGGGTGGATTCACCCCTGGTTTCGATGCTGATCCGGCCATCATACACATTGTAGGGATCAACGGGCTTGTTGTATTTTCCCGGACCGTTATCAATCAATCCCATGCGGGCATAGGTCCTTGGCTCATTGGGGATCTCCCGTCCCTCGGAATCGATGATCATCAGGGGCAGGAGGGTGCTGTCATCCTGGAACGGTGTATAAAACCAGGAGGGAGGCTGTTGGAAGTAGCTGCCCTGGTTGTTGATCCCGGCATGGAGAAAAATATTGGAAGAGAGGTCGGATGAACTGAGGGACTCGTTGTGGACCTCGATGGCCAGCACGTTTTCACCTACCACCAGGGCATCCAGGATGGCTGCATCCAGGACAAACCTCCGGGGCTCTAATCCTGCGTACAGCGTGGCTTCATGCAATCCGTCCGCCGGTTGGGCCCAGGAGGTGGGACTCCCCTGCGGACCCATCAGGGCCCTGGCCAGTTCAATACCGTTCAGGTATGCCACAAAGCCGTCATCATAGTCCACGTCCAGGATCAGGGCGGCGATCGCACCGGTGTCTGTGATGTTAAAATGATACCTGCAGTACACCGAGAGGGAGGGATTGATCACACTCCCGTCATCCCCATCCCCATACCCCACACCGCCTGGTCCGCTGTTCCATGATGAATCATCAAAACCGGGGCTGGTCCACTGGATGTCCACATCAATCACCGGCACCAGGTACCGGCAGTTTGATCCTGATCCCACAATGGTTTCCCAGTGGTCGATCTCCCCTCCAAGCAGTTGGAAGGGAAGGATGGCCAGCATAAAGTATAGAAATATTCTCAGCAGTCGTGGCATCGGTAAGCTCTATGGTTTATGGAAATTCTCTTTTGAGATTGACAAATATAACTTTACAATGGTTGTATTCGCAGTGAAATGGATGAAAACTTTTTGGATGCTGGGTGGTTAATAGTATGAAATGGATAAAACAGACGAAAAGACATTATCTGTATTGCAATCCTGCCCTTTGTTCCTTGGCCTCCGGGAAGATGACCTTTCAGCGCTTCTGGGCGGTTCCGCCTGCCGCCTGAAACGCTTTTCCAAAGGAGACCTGGTGGCCAGGGCGGGGGATGAACTGTTCTTTCTTCACATTATGATCGAGGGAAGCGTGAAGGGGGAGATGATTGATTTTGCAGGAAAGGTGATCAAGATTGAGGATATTGTTCCGCCACGACCCCTGGCACCGGCCTTTCTTTTTGGAAAGCAGAACAGGTACCCGGTGAACATCACCGCCAGTGAAGAGGTGGAGATCCTCTCCATCCCCCGGGATGCATTCCTTAAGATGATGCAGAACAATGAGCTGGTCCTGAGAAATTTTGTGGATATCCTGTCAAGCCGCGGACAATTCCTCTCCAACAAGATCAAATTCCTCTCTTTTACCTCCATCAAGGGAAAACTTTCACAGTACCTCCTTGACCTTTCCAGGAAAAACAGTTCGGACAGGGTGATCATGCCCCTGTCACAATCCCAGCTATCGGAACTCTTCGGGGTTGCCAGGCCCTCGGTAGGGCGTGCCATCAGTGAGATGAACCACGATGGCCTGATCCGCACCGAAGGAAAGCAGGTGGTGTTGCTTGACAGGGCGAAACTCTCAGCCCTGTTAAAATAGCCCCGGGTACCGGAAGAAAGGAACCAGGATTTATCCTATTCCGGGAATGAGATCCCCGCCTCATGGGGTTCCACACCCCATTTCTCGAGGAGCCACTTGATCACCCTGGCATCGTAATCGGAACCCATGTCGAGTGTTTCATATTTATCCCTGATCACAGAGACGCAATCGTCAAGGAACTCTTCCCCGGTCCCGTTGACATGATCTATGCTGTTCAGGGCATGGGTCCGCGCCATGGGCGAATCACATTGAAGCACCCTGCGGTATGCTTCCAGTGCATTCTCTTTCTCCCCGAGCAGGTAAAGCATTTCTGCCGCAGTCACTGTGACATTCCAGGATGGATCGCCGGTGGCTGCGCGCACCGCTTCCACATAAGGTCTGACATCCTCTCCCAGCAACAGAAGCCCCTGGGCCGCCCAGTAACGGATGGCACTGTCGTCATCCTGCAACAATTTCAGGAGCGAGCCCAGGCTGGAAGGATCCCTGTCGGTGGCCAGCACCGCCGACGAGACGATCTGCCTGTAAGGCAATTCAGGAAGCCTCATGTAATCATAGATGGGGATCTCTCCTGCCCGGATGTTCCGGTCCGCTTCGGGAATAAATCCGGCGTCCCTGATCTGGCTTGCCATATCCAGGCTGGCCCGGCGCATTTCTGCAAGTTTATCGGCATAAGCGGGGTCACCTGCCAGGTTATTTATTTCCCAGGGATCTTTTCCCGTCTCATAAAGCTCTTCCACCGGTTTTGGTTTCCACCACCTGGATTGAACTTCATTGCACTGGCCCGACCTGTATGCCTCCTCCCAGGAGCGCATGGAGGGTGCCAGCCACAGGTATGCCAGGTGCTGGAGGTAGATCCGGGAGGGGTTATAGTTCCGGGTGTACCTGAACTGTCCGTCCACCAGGGACCTTGACATGTCGTACCTGCCATCCATCCTGTCCCGGAACATATAGACATATTCCGGCTCTTTTCCCTGGTATTTGCCGAGGAAAGCTGAGCCCTGCATGAAATCAGGAGCTTTCTGGCCCGTGATGCTCAGGAGGGTGGGGGCCAGGTCCACGAAACTCACCAGCCGGTCCACTGTGGATCCGGGGGTCGCCGCAGGATACATTGATTTATATTTCTCGGGGATATGCACAATGAAAGGCACATGGGTCCCGGTTTCATAGAGGAACCTTTTGCTGCGCCCCAGGATACCTGCATGATCGCTGTAATAAAACACAATGGTGTTTTCGGCCAGCCCTGCCTCCTCGAGCTCCCGCAGCACCTCCCCAACCTGGGTGTCCATATCCTCCACCTTATCGTAATACTGTGCCCAGTCATGTCTCATTTCGGGGGTGTCGGGGTGGTAGGGTGGGAGCACCACATCTTCAGGCCTGTGCCGCAGTGCTGAATCAGGGATTGACCTGTGGATGGAGCTCTCGTGGCTGGTGGTGAAATTAAAGATGGCAAAAAAGGGTTGTCCATCGGCCCTGTTCCTGTAGTGGGCTTCCCGTCCGCACTCATCCCACATCTCGGCCAGATCCACGCTGCTGGTATTGTAATCTGTTTTGCTGTTGTTGGTGCAATAGTAACCTTTATCCTTCAGGAACCCGGTATAATACCGGACCGTTTCAGATTTAGGGTACCTGCTGCGCATCTGTTCGTGTCCGTTGGAGCAGGCATATACCCCGGTGATGATCGTATTCCGGGCAGGTGCACAGACCGGGGCATTGGCATAGGCATTGGTATAGCGGAAACCTTCTGAGGCCATGCGGTCCAGGTTGGGAGTGGTGGCAAAAGGGTCACCGTAGCAACCCAGAAACCGGTCGTTATCCTCACTGGTGATCCACAGGATATTGGGTGGATCAACCTGTTTTTTTGTACAACCGGCAAATAGGATGAGAAGCGAAAGGGTACCCAGGAAAGAGAGCGTTAGTTTCATTGGAATGGATAATAAGTGGAATGAATCGGCCAATTAAAATAGGATATATTTTAGAATAAGACAACCTGCCCCCAGATTTATTGTCTTTGAAACAAAACGGCTATTCCAAATGCATAAATGAATCCCCATGAAAAAGATCTTAACGACCCTCGTGATCGCAGTGCTGGCCGGACCGCTGGTCAGTGCACAGCATGATACAACGGCGCTGGAGCACCGGCCCTTCCAGTTTACCTTCCTCTTCCCACCCCTCAGCACCAATGGGCCCAACAATGCAAACATCGTCAACGATTATTCCCTGAACCTTTTAATAGGCGTTTCTGGGGGAGTCGATAAGCTCGAGGTTGGAGGGTTGATTAATATTGACGCCTACAATGTGAACGGTCTCCAGATGGCCGGCTTTGGGAATACAGTGGGCGGGGATGTGACCGGCGCCCAGGTGGCAGGATTTTTTAATGTCAATGGAGCACGTGTACGCGGATTCCAGGGATCCGGTTTTGTGAATGTAGCCGGTGCCGGTGTGACGGGTTTGCAGGGGACCGGCTTCGTCAATGTGGCCGGCCAGGGTTTGAGGGGTGCACAGGCAGCGGGCTTCATCAATGTGGCCGGGGAAACCCTGGAGGGCTTCCAGGGTGCGGGATTCATGAATATCGCCGGTGAAGTAATTAAGGGTGTGCAGGTTTCGGGATTTGGCAACGTGGCCGGAGGCGGGAACACACACTTCCAGGGTACCGGGTTCTTCAATGTGGCAGAGGAGGTTAAGGGCGCCCAGCTGGCGGGTTTCGTAAACGTGGCAGGAAAAGTGGAAGGTGTCCAGGTGGCCGGTTTTCTGAATATCTGCGATTCCATTGACGGGGTGCCCCTGGCATTTATCAGTGTGGTGAAAAAGAACGGGTACAGGAATTTTGGATTTTCGGTGAGCGAGGTTCAATATGCCAACCTCTCTTTTAAAATGGGGGTGAAGCGCCTTTACAATATCTATTCCTTCGGAAAACCTTTCGGTCCGGGAAGCCGCTGGATGTTCGGGGGTGGTCTCGGGACCGAGATTGACCTGACTGAATCCATGATGCTCAATATTGAAGGGACCGTTCACCAGGAATTGTGGATCGGTAATCCCGCCAACGCCCATTTCCTCTATATTGACAGGTTGAACCTCTACAATTCAGTGAAATTCCTGTTTGGATGGAACATGGAAAACCAGGTAGCCATTCACATCGGGCCCACCCTCAACGTTTCGGTGGCCAACTCCAATCCGGGTTTTGGCGTACTGGCCTGGCACGAAATACCGCCCTATGCCATCTTTAACCACACGAGCAACAACTTTAACCAGACCAATGTACAGATGTGGGTGGGTTTGCAGGGAAGCGTCAGCTTCTGATTCCACTTTCTGTCTCATCTTTTACGGCCCCTGTCTTTCCTGTTTGTGCTTGTCGTCAAAGCAGTGCATGACCTCGGGGAGAGGCGGGGGCTTTTTATTTTAATTTTCGTAGTTTCGTTCCGTATATAATTCAAACCGCATGCGCAAAAAGATCAATATCAGGAACTGGAACAGGCGAGAGATCTTCAATTTTTTCAAGGATTACGAAGAGCCCTTTTACGGGATCACCATGGAGCTTGAATGCACGGGGGCCTATGAATTTGCCAAATCGAGAAACATCTCATTCTTCCTCTACTATCTTTACCTTACACTGAAAGCGGTGAACCAGACAGAGGCTTTCAAGTACCGGATCGAAGGGGATGAACTCTATCTCTATGACCTGATCAATGGATCCGCCACCATCGACAGGGACAATGGCACTTTCGGATTTTCCCATATCCATTATTTTGAGGACCTGGACCTTTTCCTGGAAAGGGCCACTGAGGAGGTGATCGAGGTGAGGACTTCGGACCGGTTGATTAAAAGTGAAATTGGAGAGAACATCATTCACTTCTCCTCCCTGCCGTGGATCCGGTTTACCAGTGTCAGCCATCCCAGGAGATACAGCAGGAGGGATTCCATTCCCAAGGTTACCATTGGGAAGTACCATACTGTGGGAAAAAAAATGATGATCCCTGTTTCGGTGCATGTGAATCATGCCGTGGCCGATGGGTTGCATGTGGGGGAATTCTTCCAGCGGCTCCAGGAGCTTTTTACAAAGGCATAGCCTGCCACGATCCTAGGTGGAGGCGAACCTGGCAAGCAGCTCCTCCCGGTGATTGGGGCTCACAGGCAACACCTCCGCTCCCAGGTGTACCTGGTTCCCTTCCACAAACCCAATTTTATCAAGGTTCACCACATAGGATTTATGGATCCGCATAAAATTTGATTCGGGGAGATATCCCAGGAAATTTTTGATGGTGTCGTGTACCACCAGTTTTTTATCCTCAAGGTGGATCCGGATATAATCCCCCAATCCTTCAATAAACAGCATGGTGGAAAACTCCACCGAGTAGAGCTTCTTGTCGGCCTTCACCATCATTTTACGGGGTGGTTCCCCCTTGTGGCCATTCTCCTGTAACTTTTCAAGGGCGCGGTTCACAGCAGTCAGGAACCGTTCAAAAGAGTAGGGTTTTACCAGGTAATCCAGGGCATTCAACTCAAATCCCTCCACCGCGTATTCGGGATAGGCTGTTGTAAAGATGATCAGCGGGGAGGCTGTCAGGGAACGGGCGAAGGAGATCCCCGATAACCCGGGCATGTGAATGTCCAGGAAAAGGATGTCCACCCGGTTCAGGCTCAGGGAATGGGTGGCCTCGAATGCATCGGGGCATTCTGCCACAATCTCAAGACCCCTGATCTCCCGGATATATTTCCTGAGCACATCCCTGGAGAGGGGCTCGTCATCCACGATCATGCAGGTGGCCGTTGTCATTGGTCAAGTTGAAGGTGCATATCTATTTTAAAAATGTCCTCCCCGCTGTGTATGGAGAGCCTGTGTTTTCCGGGATAGAGCAATTCGAGGCGTTGCCTGGTATTATCGATTCCAATGCCCTGCGGTTTTTCCAGGTCCACCACATCGGCTTTGCCCACGCTGTTCTCGATTTGAAGATGCAGATCCGCCGGGCCAATTTTTATGGAGATATGGATCAGCGCCATTCCAGGCCCACCCTTGAGCCCGTGTTTAAAACTATTTTCAATAAACGGTATCAAGAGCATGGGGGCGATCACTTTGCCATCCGGATCCCCTTCCAGTTCCAGCCGGATCTCCGCCCTGGCAGGATCAACCCTGTGGCGGTACATCTCCACATAATCCCTGATCATTCCGATCTCCTTGGCCAGCTTAATGCTGGAATGCCCGGTTTCATATAGCGTATATTTCAATATATCTGATAGTTGAAGTATTACCCCGGGGGTTTGTTCGGATTTATCAAGGGAGAGCGCGTAGATGGTCTGAAGGCTGTTCAGCAGGAAGTGCGGGTTGATCTGTGACTGGAGGGATTTTAACTGCTGGCTGGTGGTCATCCGCTCCAGCCTCAACAACAGGAACCAGCTTCGGGAGAGTTTCAGCAGGGTGGTAAGCAAGAGCACGCTTCCCGTGAAAAGCATGAGCTGCAGTACATTGTAGTAAGAGATGAAGTAGTAATTGGGAAGCACAAGATCGACCCACCTGTCGAACAGGAAATAGAGGAAAACCGCCCCGGACCCCATCAATGCCAAGAGGAAGATCACATAGACCAGGTAATGTTCCCTTTTCAGGTAGCGGGGTATGAAATGGTAGAGGTTCAGGTAGGTGATGCATGCAATGGGAGACAGGAAGATGAAAGTGAAGATCAGGTCGATCTTCTCCAGGGAACTTGAGGTTTTGAAGAGGTTAAGCAGGATAAAGAATACCACACCCCAGAAGAGCAGGTGTTGCCACCACCTGTTCCTGAAAATCACCGGGTCGGAGAGGCTGAACTGTCCCGTCAAATGGTTCGGAGTGCTTGCCATGATCAGGTCTCAATTTAAGAAGAAAGATCAGATCCGGATAACTTTTTCGATAAACCGGGCTGTTTGTTCGGTGAATTCCAGGAAATTCCTCCGTGAATCCGGATGGGTCAGGTATGATAAACGACTGCTTTCATTGGACCTGGTTTAACCTGTAATGCACTGTCCATTGCAATTTCCTTACGGAATCAAGCTTGCCCATCAGTTTCATTCCTTTA
>JAHEEC010000138.1 GCA_024640885.1 Bacteroidota bacterium
GAGATAGACAGGATCATAAGTAAGATCGATTTTGAAAATATTCAGAAGCATCCCAACATCCTGATTGCGGCCAGCTTCTGGGACCAGAAGAGGTATCATGCTGCAAAGGTGTGCTATAAGTTCATGCGGATGATAGATGATCTTATCGACGACCGCAAAGCTGAGGGGGAGGAGATCAGTTGCCTGGAACAGGAGGAGCTGAGCGAACAGGTGAACAACTGGATAGACTGCCTCGAAACAACACCCGAAAACGATCCCTTCTACCTGGAGTTGATTCAAACCATAGACACATTCAAGATTCCATTGCAGCTCTTTCACAATTTTGCAAAGTCCATGTTATATGATATCAGCCACGATGGCTTTTCAACACTGGAGGATTTTATGGACTATGCCGAGGGCGCCTCTGTGGCCCCTGCGTCCATATTTGTTCATCTGTGCTGCCTTTCAGAGGAGGATGGGGAATACCAGACCCCGGACTTTAATGTGGTGGATGTAGCCAGGCCCTGTGCCATTTTCAGCTACCTGGTGCATATTATCCGGGACTTCCAGGAGGACCAGTTAAATAGCCTGAATTATTTTGCCGGTGACAGGCTGAAGGCTTGCCAACTTCTTCCTTCCGATTTAAATGAGATTGCCAATGGGGCACCAGTTTCCGGGGCCTTCCGTCAGCTGATCGGGGAGTATTATGAACTTGCCAGGGGCTACCAGGAACAGACTCTTCAGGAATTGGAGAAACTGTCCACAAAACTGGGCGACCATTATTTGCTGAGCCTGCATATCATTTATAATCTCTATCAAATGGTATTTGACCGCATTGATATAGAAAACGGACAATTTACCGGGGAAGAATTGAATCCCACTCCACAGGAGATCAAAGAAAAAGTAATGGAGCTTGTCTCCGGCTGGTCTTAATTTTCAAACCCCGCATCATGACAAAGAGCATTCAATTGAAAAAGAATAGTGTGAGCTCCAACTATTCAGGAGCCGGGAAGTATGATCTTGTGATCATTGGTGCCGGACTCAGTGGTCTGTCCTCAGGAATGATGTGGCAGAAAAATACAGCCGGGAAACGGACATTGATTGTGGAGAAAAACAGCTATCCGGGGGGATACAGTACGGCCTATGAACGTGAGGGCTATGTGTTCGAAACCACTCAGCTGTTTCCTGATATTATAGATATACTTGACTACCTGGAAATAGACCTGGACCTGAAACAATACGAAGGAAATTTTATGCGGCGCCTGGTGGTAGAGGGCGACCGGGTGGATGAATATAAGATCCCTGCGGGTGCAGAAAATTTCAAAGCCTACCTCGTGGCTACCTTCCCCGATGATGCGGATAAGATCAGGTCCCTGATGGATTATTCGGTGGATTTGTTTAAGCAGGTGCGCAAGTTGAAAGCCAATGCCACGCTGAAGGATAAACTGAAGATCCCTTTCCAGGCCCCCAAAGTGGTGGCCAATCTGAACCGAACCTATTCCGGGCTGCTGGATAAATTCAAGATCACCAATCCGAAGTTGAGGGAGGTGATGGAGACCTTCACCTCTTTTTCCGGGGTGCCTTCCGACCGGGCCTCTGCCATTATGGCCACCGGGGCCATGCTCTCCTCAATGACCCGGTGTTTCAGGCCCTATGGATACTTTGATGAGTTCCCGGCAAAGATGGCAAAGCTGTTCCAGGAGCGGGGTGGTGAGATCAGGTTTGATGCCGAGGTGGAGAAGATCCTTGTGGAGAACGGGGAAGCCAGTGGCATAAAGATCAAGGGGGAAAAGGAGGCAATACGTGCAGATACCATTATAACTACGGTGGACCCCAACCTGGCCATGCGAACGCTGGTGGGTGAGGCCCATCTGCCCGCTAAATATCTCGAGAAGCTGGAGCAAACCATCATGTCGGTTTCCTCCATCAATGTGGCCCTGGGACTGGACGATAAGATAGATATGAAAGCCCTGGATCTGGACTATCCCTATAACGTGGTATCGACCGGACTGGGCACGGCTGAAAAGCTTTTTGAGGGCTTCCTGGCCGGTAATCATGCCTTCACAGCGGACTGTTTCCATATGGCGCTTATCTGTCCTTCCCTGACCACAGGAGCAAAAAATACCATCACCCTTCGCTGTACTCCGTTTGCCCTGGGGCAGTGGAAAGAGTGGAGGGAGAAGGATAACAAGAAGTACCGGGCGGAGAAGGAGAAGTGGGCCGACTTCTTTATTGGCATCGCAGAGAAGTACTTTATTCCCCATTTAAGCAAACATATTGTGGTGAAGGATATTTCCACACCTGCTACCTATGCCCGTTATTCCGGATCTCCCAGCGGCAGCCTGTACGATATGGCCTCCCTGGTCACCCAGTTCGGGCCCAAGCGACTTCCCATGATCACCCCGGTGAAAAAGCTGTACCAGCCCAAGTTTTCCCACGGATTATACGGGACCATGATGAACGGCGTGCAGGTGGTGGATCTTTTGGTCGACCGGAAATTCAACGATGGGAACTCACTTTTTGCACCACTTAAGCGCTAATTTTCTATATTTAAAAGACTAAGCAACTATTAAGACTTAACCATAAACTTCCATACCCATGCCAAGCAACAGAAGAGAATTTATCAAGAAGTCAGCAGCAGCCACTGCTGTGATTGGAATGACATCCCCATTTTCAACCCTCAGGGGCGGAATACTCGGAGCCAATGAGAAACTGGTTTGCGGGGTGATCGGTGTGAATGGAATGGGTTTTGCAGACCTGGAGGCATTCCTCAACCTGCCCAATACCGAATGTGCCGCTCTTTGCGATGTGGATCAGAATGTGCTGGCGAAACGGATCAAGGATGTGGAGGGAATCCAGGGAAAGGCTCCCCGGGGGTATAAGGATTTCCGTCATCTGCTGGAACATCAGGGACTGGATGTGATAATTATCGGAACGCCCGATCACTGGCATACCATACCCTTTTTATATGCTGCCCAGGAGGGCTATCATATCTACTGTGAAAAGCCATTGGCCAATAGTATTTATGAATGCAACATCATGGAAAAAGCGGCTCAAAGATATGGGAGCGTGGTACAGATCGGGCAGTGGCAGCGGAGTGATACACACTGGCAGGATGCCATCAAATATGTTCACTCCGGGAAACTGGGTAAGATCAGGACCGTACGTGCCTGGTCCTACCAGGGCTGGATGAAATCGGTTCCCGTGGTGGCCGATTCTCCCGTTCCCGAAGGAGTGGATTACGATTTCTGGCTGGGACCGGCACCCGAACGGCCCTTCAATAAGAACCGCTTCCATTTTACCTTCCGCTGGTTCTGGGATTATGCCGGGGGCATGATGACAGACTGGGGGGTCCATATTGTAGACTATGCCCTGTTTGGGATGAACCGGTATGCTCCAAAATCGGTAATGGCCATGGGAGGTAAATTCGCCTATCCCGATGATGCCTGCGAGACTCCCGATACCCTGCAGGCCATTTATGAATTTGACGATTTTACCATGCTCTGGGACCATGGAATTGGTATCGACGGAGGGTATTATGGCCGTTCACACGGAGTTGGATTTGTGGGCAACGAGGGCACCCTGGTGGTGGACCGCGGGGGCTGGGAAGTGATTCCGGAACCCAAGGGGGGCAGTCCCACACTCGACCGGGTCGACCTGATCGAGGGGGATGGGAAGGGATTGCATAACCACATGGTTAATTTTATTGATGGTATCAAGAACGGAGCGCAACTGAACTGTCCCGTGGAGATTGCAGCCGGGGTGGCCCGGACCTGTCACCTGGGGAATGTAGCCTTCAAAACAGGCAGAAGGTTATACTGGGACGCCGATAAAAGCAAGTTCATCAATGATGCCGATGCAGACAGTTACCTGGTGCCAACCTACAGGGAGCCCTGGACACTTCCCAAATTATAGGGGAGATCTTTAACGCAACCTGATACGCATCAGGTACATATCGGCGGTCATGTAGAGATAGCGGTTCTTAGCATCCAGTGTGCAATTGGATGTGGCCTGCCCGGTTCTAATGATCCCCAGGTGTTCCCCTCCGGGAGTCAGGACCCAGACACCACCCGGACCGGTGGCAAAAATGATCCCGTCGTTTCGGACCACCAGCCCGTCAGGTCCCCCTCTGAGGCTGTCGGCAGCGGGACTGGTATCATAAAATACCCTTTCGTTTTGGAGGGAGCCATCCCCGGTCACATCGTATTCCATCCAGACCGGACCGGGTTGCCCCCCGGAGTTTGCTACATACATCTTTTTTTCATCGGGGGAAAGGCCGATGCCGTTGGGTGCATTGAGATGTTTGAGCATCAGGCTTACCTCACCATCAGGAGTAACCAGGAAAACACCGGTAAAATCCATTTCTCTGCGTGGATCTCCGTACCTGAGTTCCATCCCGAAGGCAGGATCGGTTACATAGAGGTTTCCGCTGCTGCTGAATACAGCATCATTGGGTGAATTAAAGCGCATTCCCTTCCATGCACCGGCAATGGTTTCAAAGCTGGCTTCAGGCGCATCAAGTGGCGCGCTCATGCGGGCCATTCGGCGGTCGCCGTGCTGACAGAGTACCAGATTGCCTTCACCATCGAGCAGCAGTCCATTGGAACCGGTCTCTCCTCCCCGTGGGATGGTATCCGTATATCCGGAGGGCTTCAGGTAGAGTTTAAGCCCTTCCGACTCGGACCACTCAAAAATGGAGTTGTTCGGGATATCCGAGAAGATCACTTTCTCCTGTTCGCTTAGCCAGAGGGGGCCCTCCGACCACTCAAAACCCTCGGCCAGTATTTCGGGCAGTGTGCCGGGGGCAATGATCTGGTCCAGTTCCGGACTGAGGCGAAGGATGGATCCTGTGGTGGGATATTCCTGGGCAGTACAGGCCGTAGCCAGCAACAGAACCAGGAATCCGGTGGTGGTGATCAGATTTGTTTTCATGATTGGGAGTTTTTTATCCATTGAACTGTTAGTTGAATGCCTTTACGAGCATCAATTGCCCGGTAACCGAGATCCCGCATAGCCTTTTCGGAAGATACGATCCAGTTGTGGTTAAACTTACGCACCAGTTCGGGAACAATCAGGGGAGGCCTGCCCGAGATACGCGCAAAGCTTTTCATAACACCGGCAACGCTAAGCATGATCCATAGCGGGATTTTAAAAAGCCTGTTCCGTAAACCGCTTGCTTCGCGGATATGCTCAAAAAACTGATTGTAGGAGATGTTTTCTCCACCCAGCACATAGCGTTCTCCCGGCTTTCCCCGTAGCATGGCCAGGAGGTGCCCTGTAACGACATCCTCCACATAGACGTAATTGCCCGAGCTCTTTCCCTTGCCTGGGATGAATCTCCAACGACCCTCCATGTACTGTTTGATCATCTTGGTGACACTGTTGGATTCACTCAGGTATCCCGGGCCATAAACCCGGGTGGGATTGACGATGACCACCTCCGGATCGGTATCGTTGCGTCCCAGCAGCTCTTGCTCAAGCTGAAATTTGGAGGCTTCATAATCGGTGAAAAAGGAGCCCGGTGCAGGAGAGGATTCATGCACAGCTATTTGTTCTGAGGGTCCAAGAATTCCGGCGGTGGAGGTAAGTACCACCCTTCTGACTCCCTGCCGGCCTGCTGCCTCAATCACATTCAGGGCGCCATCTACGTTGAGCCGGAAGACCAGGGCCTGGTCCCTGGACCATACTCCTGCAAAAGCAGCAGTATGATAGGCCTGCTCACACTCCTCCAGAGCACGATCCAGAGACGCCTTGTCCAGAATATCCCCTTTGAAAAGTTTTACATCAGGAAGTCGAATCAGGTCTGCTTTGGATTCGGACCGGTAAAGGGCATGGACCTCATGCCCTTCAGACACCAGCCTCTTTACCAGCTGTATTCCGATAAAGCCCGTTGCTCCTGAAACAAATATTTTCATACTAACGGGCTTTAATGACGTCCATTTTTGGGTGAAAACGAAGGGAGAACCATTCATTGCTGAGAGCCATCACGGAATGCAGGGCTACCGCACACCAGATGTTCCCGGTAACTATGGTCAGGTAGCAAAATAGTATGCCGACCGGGATGGCTCCGAAGGTTTCGCCCGGACCTTTATAGAAATGAGCCAGGGCATAGAGGGCACAATTCAGTGCAATGGCAGGAGCCTGGGCCATGGTATCCAATGATGCCTGAAGCAGAAATCCACGAAAGAGGAACTCATAGCCAACAAGGAACAGGACCCATGTGATGGCGCTGATGACAAGCATAGCGGGGGTCCAGTTCTTCGCCCTGATCTGTGGATAGAGTTCCAGGTTTCCTTCTTTCTTTGCTGCGTAAAATCCCAGGACCAGGATCAGGGGAATCAGCAGGAAGGACCACCCGGGTGGAGCATCCTGGAAAACAAATCCAAGACCGTAGTCTGCCGGAGTGACTCCGGGCAGAATGATGCTAATGATTACAGACAGGATACCCAGAAACAAAAGTCCCAGCAATCGTTGCAAGAGTACCTGGTTGCCCTGGAAGTCAAATCTTCTGCTGAGGGCTCCTATTCTTCTGGAAAAACCCGGGTTGACCGATAGAAAGTAATAGGAGGCAAAGCCAATGGCACACCATGAAACAGCCATTAAAAAACCGAGTTCCTCGGAAGTCATGGACAATCCCCCATTAAAATACTGCTAATTTGCATCCGGATTGTCCACCATATCATTCACCAGCTCGCTTACCGAGCGAAAATCAATCTTACCCGTACCCATCATGGGAAGTTCCTCTATTACAAAGAATTGCCGGGGGAGGGCTATGTTGGGAAGCTCCTGGCCCATCTTTCGAAGGATGGCCACTTTGTTAATCTCTTTTGTTACGGCAGCTACGATGGTGGCTCCCTTGATTTCGTCGGGGATCTCCACCACGCAGCAGGAAACTCCCTCAGGAAGGTGCTGCTCCATCACATTCTCTACCCTGACCAGCGAAACCATTTCTCCGCCAATTTTCACAAAGCGCTTGAAGCGGCCCGAGTGCCACAGGTAGCCATCCTTGTCCAGGTACCCCATGTCGCCCGTGTTGTACCATCCGTCCACGATGGATTCTGCGGTCAGTTCGGGTTGACCCAGGTAGCCTTTCATAATCAGGTCGCCTTTGACCAGGATCTTTCCCACTTCGCCTGTTTTACACACCTTGCCTGTCTCCAGGTGCTCAATCCTGACCTCTACACCAGGAATCACCTTCCCGATACTTCCCGGGCGGTTAAACTCCAGTGAATTGACTGATACGACAGGTGAGGTTTCAGTGGCACCATAGCCTTCCAGAAGGGTAACGCCATGCTTTTTCTGGTAGCCATCACGAAGTGCATCGGGACACTTATCTGCGCCAGCGACCATAAGCCGGATGGATTTAAAATCTCCCGGTTCTGATTTTTGCAGATATCCCCAGAA
>JAHEEC010000005.1 GCA_024640885.1 Bacteroidota bacterium
CCTGGGACTGCCCTATGAATTTCGTTCTTTCCATGGAGACCACAATGCAACAGGCAGATATCCCATAGGTCTGACATATCTAGATTCTGTAATGAATCGAAAAGGAGTAGTAAATTAGGAGTTTTACTGATCGGTAGCAGCACAATAAGAAATGATCACCCGGGCCATGGAATACTCGTGATTGAAAAAATTTGAGGATGGAATCAAAATGCATTTACGATCAGTCGTTTGATAAAGTGAACTTTTCAGAAAAGCCCCTGATCAAAGGCGAATATGAGAACTGTTCGTTTACAAATTGTGACTTTTCAAACGCTGACCTTTCAGAGGTCATATTTCTTGAATCCGAATTTAGTGACTGCAACTTCAGCAATGCCGGATTGGGTAAGACCTCTCTCCTGGATGTGACATTCGACAACTGCAAGATGCTGGGGCTTATATTCGACGCGTGCAATGAAGTTGGTTTTGCCGCCACCTTCAGGAATTGACCGTTAAACGGATCCCCAAAAGGGAGCTGCTTTTTTATATTTATCGGGAATAGATACATTCACCCGGCCTTGATAAAAACCTGATTCAAATCAACCTGTTATGAAAAGAAAACTGATCGGCATCTATTCCCTGATCCTGGGAATTTCAGTGATCGGGATGTGGATTATGATTCTCTCTTCCTCAGGGATGGAGGAGGGAAAAATGGAATCTTCATTTCACCTCGCTTCCGAATTTTTGATGGCCAACTTCTGTATTGTCAGCGGTTTCCTGCTTCTGTTAAATCGAAGCAAGGCCGCCGGGATCACAATTCTGGCCCACAGCATGGTCATGTATTCCGTGCTGAATGCCGCCGGCTACTACGGTGAGAGAGGAAATATTGTACTGACCTGCATGTTTATCCTGATATTCCTTTTGTCCTGTGTATCGGTCATATCCCAGACCAGGATCAAAGCCATAACCGGATAATCAATCATCCCTGACGCACCGCACAGAGAAACCATCGGATTTCACATCGTTGTACCTGTGTACCGTAGAGTAGGCAGAGTAAATATGGCGGCCCCATGCGGTGTAAGTGTCAAACTCGGTTGCACTCCAAAAATTGGCATTGTCACCCAGATGGCCGAATGAGCCATTATAGCGCCTGCCACCCCCGGGCAGGACAAGAAATCCGGAACTCCCAAATGCAGGATTATCCTTTAAGTATCCCCCGGCCCACAGGTCCTGATCGGCTGCAAACCGGGCGCCCTGGTCGGTGCCCCTGTATCCTGCCCCGTCCGCATCAGCCATGGACATTCCCAGGTACATTTCCAGCTCTTTCCATTCGCTGTCGCTTGGCAGGTGCCAGCCATCAGGGCATACGCCCTGGACCCCGCTGGGATTGCTATTGCTGCTTGCTTCACCGTTCATTGCAGCATTCCAGGTATATAGTGCGCCGTACGCTGCTCCATTGGTCAAATCGTTGTCATACCAGCAGTATGCTGCATCTGCCGCTCCCAGCCCCTCCCACTCAGAGACCCCCTCAACCAGTGGAATGGCCTCTCCATCACTATTATTGATCACCTTCAGGTTTTCAGCCATCCATACCTGGTTTCCCATCTCCACAGTCTGATACACATTGCCGTCGAAATCGGCCACGGGCCGGGGTGTGGTTCTAAGATCCAGTTCTTCGCCGTATGATGTTCCCAGTCTGTTTGTGGCATAGGCTCTTATGCGGTAGTTGGTACTTGGATCCAGTCCGGCAATGGTACTTGTGAATTTTCCGGCTCCCGGTCCTTCATCGCTCTTATGATCATCAACGGTGGGATTTGCAGCGGTACTCCAGCATATCCCCTTGGCGCTGATTGTCAGGCCGCCATCATCCGTAACCTCTCCTCCCCCCACGGCCGAAACGTCTGTGATTAAACTGGCGGAGTTTGTGGTGACAACCGGCAGGGATGGATCTTCTTTCTTGCAGGACATTGAAGCAACTAAAATGACATACAGGAAGATCTTTCTCATAGGATGCGGGGGTTCTGTGGATTCCTCAAGATAATATTTAATCCGGTTGTATTCAACCCCAATTGATTTATAATAGATTGATCGTTACATTTGCGACCTTAATTCTATCAGATGCCAACCATTAATCTTGAAAACTGCACCCGGTGCTTAAGGTGTGTGAAGGATTGCCCATCCAACGCCATCGACATAGAGAAAGGAACCATAAACAGCAATTGCATCCACTGCGGTCATTGTGTGGCCATATGTCCGGAGGCCACTGTCTTCCCGGATTCCGGTGTGGTGGCAAAACTGAATGCTTCTGGTCTTACTCACCCTGATTTTCAACAATTATCTGCATCGATAAGGACCTGCAGAAGTTACCTGGATAAGGAATTGGAGGAAGCACATCTCAACTTGCTGATTGAAAATATGAAGCACTACCCTTCGGCCAGCAACGCACGCCCCGTGGAGGTCACCATAGTGAAAACCAAGGAGGCAATTCAACGGCTGAATGACCTGACCGCACAGAAGTTGATCCGCACGATCCGGATCATTACCTCTCCCCTGGCAGTGCCCCTCCTGAAGATCGCTGCACCGAAATTAGAGATATCCAGGTTGGCCGGTTACAAGAAGAATTATATGGCAAGGAATACCCCCGGGTCCTCCCTGATATGCCATCATGCACCTGCAGTCATGTTATTTCATGCCCCTGTCACCAGGTACAGCATGGCCGGCGCAGATGCCTATATCTGGTCAACATACACTTCCATCTATGCCAATACCCTAGGCCTGGGAACCTGCTTCAATGGTTTTATTGTGAAGGCCATGGAGCGCAGCAGGTCCCTGCGCGATGAATTCAGGATCCCCGGCGGCCACATGGTGTACGCGGCCCTGCTGGTGGGTCATCCAAGGATGAAATATGCCAATGAGGCAGGAAGGGAAAAACCCGCGGTAACCTATATCTAGGGGACCTGCACCATATTTTAGAAGAATCCGATTTCTTCCATCGGACCGTATGCCTGTTTTACAGATTGCACCCAGGAAAAAGGCTCATTTCAAGCTACCCCCCCCTTGATAAAACTCTGACTATTGCCTACATTTATTAGGTCAATAAAATCCAGGGTCATGAAGACAAAGCACTTATCAAGAAGAAAATTTATTATCAATACCTCCGCCGGTACAGTGGGTACCATGCTGGCGAGCCAGATACCGGTTTTTGCCAGCCCGGTAAGGGGTGTGGCTTCAGAACCTGCTTTGAAAGGCGGCATCCCCGTGAGGACGAAGGGATGGTTGAAATGGCCTGTCTGGAGTGATGAAGCAGAAACCCCCATGCTAAAGGTCCTTCGAAGCGGGAACTGGTACCGTGGGGATGGCACCAAATGCAGTGAATTTGAAAAGAAGTACGCCGGGCTGATCGGTGCCAAACGGGTGGTGGCCACTGCCAGCGGGACCACCGCTTTAATTACGGCACTCCATGTGACAGGCGTCGATGCGGGCGATGAGGTCATTGTTTCACCCTATACATTCATTGCTACCTACAACGTGGTCTTCAACCAGAAAGCCCTTCCGGTTTTTGCCGATACCGACCAGGAAACATTTACCATCAATCCTGCAAAAATCGAGGAGAAGATCAATGAACGCACCAGGGCCATTCTGCCCGTTCACATTTACGGACTTCCGGCCGACATGAACCACATCAACTCCATTGCCAGGGCACATGACCTGGCCGTCATCGAAGATGCCTGTCAGGCCTGGCTGGCTGAATACGGGGACAAAATGTGCGGGACCCTTGGTGATCTGGGATGTTTCAGTTTCCAGGCCTCCAAGCACATTCCCTCGGGAGAGGGGGGAGCGGTTGTGGGGGACAATGATATGCTCATGGACCGGTGCTTTTCATACCACAATTGCGGACGTCCATTCGGAGAGAGTATGTCGGGCTTGCATGGCTATCCCGTACGGGGGTCAAACAAAAGGATGACCGAACTGCAGGCGGTGATCCTGATGTCCCAGATGGAACGGGCCAGGAGAGATGCGGATAAACGGCTGGAAAATGCCCTCTACCTGGATTCAAAACTCAAAGAGATCCCCGGGATCATCCCCTACCGGTTATCCGAGGGTGCCACCAGGTCGGCATACCACCTCTATCCCTTCCGGTATAAAAAGGAGCATTTTGATGGTCTTCCAAGGGAACGGTTCCTGGATGCCCTGGAAGCAGAAGGGATCCCCTGTTCAGAGGGTTACGGCAAACAATATTTTGATGGACTGATCGAAGAGGCGATCAGCTCCAGGGGATATAAAAGACTGTTTTCAGAGCAAAGGCTCAACCGCTACAGGGAAGAGCTGCACCACCTGCCCGATAATGACCAGCTGACCGGTGAGGCAGTGATTTTTTACCAGAACATGCTGCTGGCAGAGCGGCAGGATATGGACGATATCATCAACGCCATCCGGAAAATTTATGAAAACAGGAAACAGTTGCTTTAAGCCACCGGGTGTATGAAACAGAATTATTCCCTGATGAACTTCACAAGCGTACTTTTCCCATTGATCGTGGCTTCAAGAAAGTATATGCCCGGGGAGAGATGATCCAGGGAGAACCCGAAACGGGTACCTGAAATGGATTCAGTGTAGAGATCCCTTCCCCAGATGTCATAGAGGTGCACCTGTTGGAATTCCTGGTCATCCGCAATGGATTCCAGGTTCAGGAAACTCTCCGCCGGATTGGGATAGAGCCTGAATGCGGGAGTTTCAAAGGCAGGTCCCCGGGAAGTGGTCCCGGTATCTATGAGCCGGAATATTTCACCATCCGACAAAGCCGCCACATAGATTTCCCCCTCTTGATCCTCTCCGAAACAGGAAAAATAATGACCGGGGAATGAGCCCTGATCTTTGGCAACCCATATGCCTGCGCTGTCAAGAATGCTCCAGAACTGCCCGCTGCAGTAATCTGTAAGCAGGTATGCGCCTGTCATTGAAGGGAATTTTGATCCTCGATAGACAAATCCCCCGGTGACCGAACAGGCTCCGGTGAGGTTCTGGTCAATCTCAAATACCGGGAAAACATAATCCCCTGCCACAGTACATTCCGAAAAATTATATTCATGCAGGGCTTCATAGCACCTCCATCCATAATTTTCCCCTCCCGGACTCAGGGCTGACTGGAAATTGATCTCCTCATAGCTGTTCTGTCCCACATCAGCAATCCACAGATCCCCGGTCTCCCTGTCAAAACTGATGCGCCAGGGATTTCTGAGTCCAAAAGCCCATATCTCCTTCTGTACATCGGCCTCATTGATGAAAGGATTGTCACCCGGGACGGAATAGGGCTCTCCGTTATTCACATCAATTCTCAATATTTTACCAAGCATCGAGGCAAGGTTTTGTGAATTGTTCTGAGGATCCCCCCCGCTCCCTCCGTCACCGGTCGCGATATAGAGCATGCCATCGGGTCCAAACCGGATGTCCCCTCCATTATGGTTCTCATAGGGTTGATTAAAAGTCAGAAGCACCACTTCACTTTCCGGATCGGCCCTGTCCGGATCGGTAAGGCTTACCGAATACCGGGATATGTTTGTACGGGGACCATCAGTGGTGTAATTCACGAAGAAATATCCAGTTTCTGAGTAATCCGGATGGAAGGCAAGCCCCAGGAGCCCCATTTCTCCGCCTGATCGAACCTTGGATTGCATATCCAGAAACGGTTCGGCATTGACACTTCCGGAGGAATCCATGATCCTGATGATTCCTGATTGCTCCACCACGAAAATTCGGGAATCCCCTGCATTGGCCATGGAGACAGGCCTGGTAAATCCCGAGGAAAATGGTTCAAGGGCAAGCTGGGCCACCATTTCAGTATGCAGGATTGAACTCAGGAAAAGCAGGGAGCAGAGGATTTTAAATGACCTGGCAGGATCCATAACCACGTTTTATTGAGTCAGGTGAAAAAAAGTTCCTAATAATAGGTACTCATTTAACACCACAGAACCCCGCTTTGTTTACCTGGTCCCCGGTTTAAAAAGTAAGGGAGAACACGGTTTTTTCGCCAGGTATGCTCGTAAAATGGATGGTCCCATGGTGGTTGTTCATGATCTGCCGGGCCAGGCTTAAACCGATCCCCGTTCCGTTTAACTTGGTGGAATAGAATGGCACAAAGATTTGATCTTTTATCTCCGGAGCTATGCCCGGTCCGCTATCCTCCACCGTGATCTCTGTCATCCCCGCCAGTTGCCTGGCGCCGATCACAATGACCTTTCGGGGGGAAGCCTGCAGGCTCTCCTGGGCATTTTTTACCAGGTTGATCAAAATCTGTTCAACCTGCCCCCTGTCGGCCACCAGTGTGACCCCGGGATTTTCAATGTGGAACCTGCATTGGATCCCGTTTTTCAGGAACTCTTCGGAAAAAAGAGCCTGAATATGATCGAACAGTTCGGCAACGGGGAATGTGCTCTTTTCGGGGACAGGCAGGGAGGAGAGCCTCCGGTATTCCTTGATGAAATGAATGAGCCCTTCCCCTGTATTTTCAATGGTGGAGAGCCCGGTAATCATTTTTTCAGGGGAATCCACTGAGTTTTTAAGGGACTTTGACAGGGAGAGTATGGGGCCCATGCTGTTCATGATCTCATGGGTAAGCACCCGGATCAGCTTCTGCCATGATTCACTTTCCTGGGCATCGATCTCGCGTTGAATATCCTGGATGGAATAAAGGGAATAATGCTGGTTATCCAGCACAAAGCTGTTGCACCTTACGGACGCCTTGAATTGGGCCAGTTCAATGATCCTTGGGATTCCGGACCTTGAACTTTCAAGGGCCCCTGCCAGGGAAGGATTCACGGATCCAAGGCTTCCCAGGTTGGGCATTGGTTTGTACTGCCATATAGAATCGGCAGCCCTGTTGGAAAATACCACATCGCCTGCCTGGTTCACACAGATTAAACCGGTATCCATCGAACCCACCACAAACTCCAGCAGGCTCCTTTGCTTCTGCTCCTCGAACCTGCTTTGACTGATCTCGGATTTAAGCTGGTTCAGGCGCGATTCAAGGCCCGAAAGCAATGGATCTGCGTCCCGAAAATGCAGCTCTGTGGCACTGCTCAATCCCACCGATTCAATGAAACTGGTCAGGATCCTGTTGACGCGCAACACAAACCTGGTCAGCATGTATATCTGGACCAGGATAAGTATTGCTCCTACAATCAAGGTAAAGATCGATTCCCGCCCCTGCATTCTGAAGACCACCAGGATGACCGCCGTGCTGGTAATTATCAACAGCGAAATTCGAAGTAAAATATTAAAAAACAGCTTTTTACCTACCATTGCCAGGGGTTTGGAGTCCGTATTTCTTTAATTTATTATAGATCGTTGAACGGGCCACCCCGAGTTCTTCTGCCGTCCTGGAGATATTTCCATTGTGTTTATTCAGGATATCCAGCAATATTGTCTTTTGAAAGGAAGAAAGAGAGGTGGCCGGTTTGACATTCTGATCTCCCTCAGGTTTACCGGCGAAATTTTCCTCCGGGGTGATCTTCTCAGATTCTGACAGGATCACTCTCTTTTCAATATGGTTCCTGAGCTGTCTCACATTGCCCGGCCATTCCTGATGAAGCAGGAATTCTTTATAGGACGCCGAGAAATAGAGCCCATTCCTCCCGTGCTTATTTTTGAACTCTTCCAGGAAACTTGTGGCCAGGAGGATGATATCATCCCCCCGTTCACGAAGAGGGGGGGCCACCAGCTCGATGGTGTTGATCCGGTAGAAGAGGTCCTCCCGGAAGCCTTTCGCCTGCACGCGTTCGTCCAGCTTCTGGTTGGTGGCGCAAATCAGCCTGAAATCGACGAAAACGGGTTTATTGGATCCCAGCCTGTAAACCTCACGGTTCTGGATGACATTTAAAAGCTTCGATTGCAGATCCAGGGAGAGATTGCCAATTTCGTCCAGGAAAAGGGTTCCCCCCGAGGCGATCTCAAACCGGCCTGCCCGGTCCTTGCCAGCATCTGTAAAGGCCCCTTTCACATGCCCGAATAACTCGCTCTCGAACAATGAGCCGCTGATGGCCCCCATGTCCACATGCACAAACACCTCGTCCTTCCGGTGGGACTGGTTGTGGATCTCCCTGGCGATCAACTCCTTGCCTGTTCCGTTTTCCCCAAGGATAAGAATGGATGAATCGGTGCCGGCAATCCTTCCGATCATATTCCGGATGGAGAGCATCGCTTCAGAGCGGCCAAGTAACTTTGAATGACTGCCGGAGATCTCCCGGTTCAGATGCACCTGCTTGTTTCTGAGGCTGCGAATCATGTTCCTGGACTTTCTGAGCTGTAACCCTGACTTCAGGGTGGTGATCAGCTTGTCATTGTTCCAGGGTTTCAGCACAAAGTCACTGGCCCCTCCCTTGATCGCCCGGACAGCCAGCTCCACCTCCCCATAGGCCGTCATCATGATGACCACGCTCTCCCCATCAATCTTCATGATCCTTTTGAGCCAGATGAGGCCCTCCTCTCCGCTGCTGTCACCCGGCTTGAAATTCATATCCATCAAGATCACATCGATACTTTTCAGTTCGAGGATTCCAGGGATCAGGTCCGGCTCATTGATGGCAAGGACCTGTTTAAATTCCGGTTCAAGGAGCTGTGTGAGTGCGGCAATCACATTGGGATTATCGTCCACCAGCAGGATGTTACCCTCTTTCATGTATTATTTTACTACATAATTTGTATAAATTTATGAAAATTGTCTAAATTGTACAATTATAATACACTTTGAATTTATGCTATTTTATAATTACAATATATATCATTGATATATAATCATTTAAACTGAACGGCATGCTGATTGCATTCCAAGAAATAAAAGCAAAATGTGGCTCTCTTTTCTTAAAATAGCATTCAGGGTTCTGCTCAGGAACCGGAGATTTTCCCTTCTTAACCTGGTGGGTTTAACCATTGGACTTGCAAGCTTCATTGTCATTCTGAGCTGGGTGAAAGATGAACTCTCCGTGGACAGGTTTCATTCCAAGAAACAGAGGATCGTACAATTGACCATCAAGCATCCGGAGGGGATCCTGGATGCCAATGTGCCCTATGCCCTTACCGCAAGACTGGCAGAGCAATATCCGGAAATTGAGTCACACTGCACGCTGATGCGGATGGGTGACATCTCAAACTGGTCATTTATCTTCAATCCTGATTCCGCGGAACAACAGAAAGCATATGAACCAGCAGTGGCAAAGGTGGAACCTGCTTTTTTTGAGATTTTTAATTTTCAGTTGCTGTACGGGTCCAAAGCCGGATTGCTGGACCGGCCCAACGCAGTGGTGATCAGTTCAAGGATTGCGGATATTTATTATCCAGGAGAGAACCCGGTGGGTCGCTCCATGTTGGTCAACAACAACCAGTTGTTCACCATTTCGGGGGTGGTGGAGATCCCGGGAAATACATTTTTCCAATTCGATTTCTTTATACCCACATTCGCGGATCTGTCCAATGACTGGAACTGGAGGGATCCTTCTTACCTGCTGCTGGCCCCGGGTGTGGATCAGGAAAGCTTCAATGAGAAAATCGCCTCCTCCCTGAATGACCTGTACCCAGATCCGCTGCCGGGAACGTTCGAGGTCGGCGCACTTCCCATCCAGAAAACCCACCTCACTTTCGGGGGAACGGGGAAGATATGGCTCTTTAGCACTGTGGCACTTTTATTGCTCTTTGTGGCATCCCTGAACTATATGAACCTTGCAACCGCAAACTATACCAGCAGGATGCGCGAGACCGGGATCCGCAAGGTACTCGGGGCCAGAAGGGGACAATTAATGATCCATTTTTTCCTGGAAACCTATATCCTTGCCCTGGCGGCCCTGGTTCTTGCACTCTTTTTAGCCGAATTGATCATGCCGGCAATGACTCCACTGTTTGGCAAACGCATTGAGATCGGTTACCTGGATCAACCCCTCTTGCTGGCGGTGCTCTTCCTGATGGCCGGCCTTCTGGGAACCCTGGCATCCATTTACCCATCCCTGTTGTTTACCGGAGGGAATCCTGTGGAGGTGCTGCACCGCTCCTCCCACCCCGCTGGCAGAAGATCAGTGCTCATCCTGATCACCATTATTTTCCAGTTCACCCTCTCCATCGCATTAATGATCTCTACCCTTGTGGTGATCAAACAAACCAGGTTTACCACTCAGGCGGACCTTGGATTTTCGGTGGATAACGTGGTGAGCATCCCCATGAACCAGGGCCTGGGAATCAATTTTCTTGCTTTCATTGAGCGGCTTGAGTCTCATCCGGATGTGGACATGGTAACGGCCGGACAATCGTATCCTTACAATGAGGATTCCAAGACCAATATTGAATGGACCAACATGGAAGATCCCTCCATGGGACTATGCAGGTACTCCATCTGCCTGAAAAACTACCTGGAGCTCTTTGATATGAGGTTGGAAAGCGGCAGAGGCTATTCGGAGGGATTTCTGACGGATGTGGATAAATACATCATCAACGAGAAGGCTGCCGACATGATGGGATTTGAAGATCCGGTGGGACAACGGCTGACCATGTGGGGAAGAGAGGGGGAGGTAATCGGGGTGGTACGCGACTTCCACCATGTGTCATTGCACAGGGAGATCCTCCCCCATGTATTCAATATCCATCCTTCAAATTACAACTGGCTGAGGTATGTGTTCGTCAAACTTAATACCGGCAGGAGCGATCAGACCCTTTCCTACCTTGAATCTGCTTGTCAGGAGTTTGCACCGGAATTCCCTTTCACATATACATTCCTGGAGGATGATCTCAGGAAACAGTATACCACCGACCAGAACCTGAGCCGGATCCTGGGTCTCTTTGCCCTTTTGGTCCTGGTTGTTTCCAGCCTGGGAATATACGGGCTGGCCTATTACTCCGTTGAAAAACTATCCCGGGTCATTACCATTCGCAAAGTCTTTGGGGCAGGGGTCGGGCAAATCCTGGCACTCTATTACAAAAACATGCTGAGCCGTTTGGGAATCAGCCTGATCCTGGCCATTGGGCTATCCCTGTTTTTTACGTCCCGGTGGCTCCAGAACTTCGCCTACCGGATTCACCTGGATCCCTTTGTCTTCCTTGTACCTGCAGTCCTGGCCCTGCTTATCGCCGGCCTGGCCACCATGATCGCCATCGGGCGATCCGTGAGACAGAACCCGGCGGACCTGATCAAACAGGAATAGGATGCGTTAAGCCCGGGTATTGCGCTGGTGATTGCGTTTGAGCAGGTAATAAACAGGGATCCCCACCAGGATCACCCCGATGGCGATGGATGATTCTGCGGGTCTTTCCAGGAATGCCAGCACAAGGATCACAATGGAGAAGAGGATGAACAGGCCCGGGGCAAAAGGGTAGCCAGTCATTTTTCGTACGGAACCCCTTTTCATCCTGAGCTTGAAGATGCCAAGCACAGCCAAAATGGGGAAGATCCCCAGGGAAAAACTCAGGACGGTGATGATCTGGGCAAAGGTGCCTGATAAAACGAATATGATGGCCAGCCCGCTCTGCATGAGAATTGAAATTCCGGGAACGTTGGACCGGTTGATCCGCTTTGCCACCTGAAAGAAGTGGCCCGAGGTGGCCATGGCATAATAGACGCGCGGGCCGATGATGATCAGCACGCTGATGGCTGAAAGCAGGATCACGGCAATGAATATGGAGAAAAACTGGTCCAGTGACCTGTTGAACAGGTTGTTGGCTGTCAATCCTCCGATGGAGATCACATTCTTCATCTCCTCTGCGGGAACCGCATAGATATAAAGCGTATTCAGGAGCACGTAGATAAGGGTCACAAACAGGGTGCCCGTGATCAGCGAACGGGGAATATTTTTCACCGGGTTCATCACCTCAGAACCCACATAGGTGGAAGCATTCCAACCGCTGTAAGCAAACATGATCCACATGAGCGCCAGTCCAATGGATTTCAGGTCCGCCTTTTCAGCAGCCCCTGACAGCTGTACCCTGAAATGCTCAAAGCTGCCCTCGCCAAAGAGAAAACCGGTGACCACCAGCACCAGGATCAAGCCCACCTTGAGCAGGGTAAGCAGGTTCTGGACCCTGGATCCCGACCGCAGTCCGAAATAATGAATCAATGTAAAGACCAGGATGATCCCGATGGCAATGGCTTTTTTGGATAGTTCGATTTGTTCGGGCCCTGCCCCCCCGGGCATGGTTCGCATCACATACTCGCTGAAAGCCAGGGAGGAGGCTGCAACCGGTGCTGAAAATCCCACAAGAAATGATACCCAGCCCGTTAAAAAGCCTGCCAGGGGGGAGAATAGTTCGGAGAGAAACGCATAGTCACCTCCTGCCCTGGGAAAGTTAGCCCCCAGTTCACTGTAGCTCAGCGCCCCGCAAAGGGCAACCAGCCCGCCAATGCACCACAGTATTAAAAGCAACTTTGGATCGTGGAGCTGTGCCAGGAGCAATCCAGATGTGGTAAATATCCCTGCACCGATCATATCCCCGACCACGATATTGGTCAGGGAGAAATATCCCAGTTCTTTCTTAAGGCCAAATCGGTTTCCGGAAGGCATCCCGAGAGGTTACCTGTTGATTCGCTTATCCTTCCCGATAAGGAAATAGAGCACCGATCCCAGGAAGGGCAGGAAGATGATGATCAGCACCCACATGATCTTCTCATTGCCCTGGAATTCATTGGTCAGTACGCTGAGAAGGGCCAGGAGGGGCAACAGGATGATAAAGAGGATCACAAAAAGGGTGATCAGGAGTCCTCCACCAAAAAGGAATAGAAAAGTCATGTCTGTTATTTTAAATTGTCCCTTAAATCTATGAATAAATCAGGTGCGAGTCAAAAGACAATTATTCTTAAATTGGCTACTGCAAATCCATTTAAGCCCGATAAATGAAAATTTCACAATTTATTTGCGCACTGATGATCCTGATGGCATCATGCAGCACGCCGGAGTCAACCCCCGGGACAACCTTCCCCCTGAAAGATTACGTAGAGGCCGGCGACCCGGCTTTCAGCTATTCGGTGGTTGATACGCTCCGGGGTGAGCACTGGACCGAATACAGGATCAAAATGATTTCCGGAACATGGCTTACTGAAGCGGAGGTGGATCACACACAGTGGTGGCACTGGGTGAATATTGTTGTGCCTGATGAGCTCTGGGAAACCGAATCCATGATGATTATCGGGGGCGGCTGGACAGGCGATACCCTCCCCATTTCCACTGATGCCTGGCTGGCGGAGGCCGCCGTTGCCACAGGATCCATCATATCCCATGTGAGCAACATCCCTTTCCAGCCTCTCAATTTCAAGGGGGATGAAAAGGATGACCGGTATGAGGATGACCTGATTGCATATGGCTGGCGGCAATACCTGGAGAGCGGGGCCTCACAGGATAAGGAGGAATGGCTGGCCAGGTTCCCCATGACGAGGGCGGTGGTAAGGGCCATGGATGTGGTGCAGGAAATCTCCGGTTCCAGCAAGGTGCCGGTCAAGGAATTTTTTGTGACCGGGGCCTCAAAAAGGGGGTGGACCACCTGGACCACCGCTGCTGTGGATGACCGGGTGATGGGGATTGCCCCCATCGTGATTGACCTGCTGAACGTAGTACCATCCTTTAACCATCACTGGCAATGTTACGGGGCATGGTCCCCTGCCGTGCAGGAATACGTGGATGAGGGCATCATGGATTGGATGAACAGCGAAGAGTTCAAAAAGATGCTTGAACTGGTGGAGCCCTACTCTTTCAGGGACCGGCTGACCATGCCCAAGCTGCTGATCAACGCTACCAGCGACGAGTTCTTTGTGACCGACTCCTGGAGATTTTACTGGGACGACCTGAAAGGGGAAAAATACCTTCAATATGTCCCCAACGGGAACCATGGCCTTCACGGCACCTATCAGCCCGTCAGCCTGATCTCCTTTTACCGGGACATTATCTCTGACACACGAATACCTGGGTTCGACTGGCACATCAGCAATGATACCATTTACATGAAGGTGGATCCAGAGAGCGATTATACCATCCGGAAATGGGAGGCTGTGAATCCTGAGGCGAGGGACTTCCGGATTTATGTGGTGGGAGATGCCTGGCAAATGGAAGAAATGGCTAAAAAGGAGGACGGGGTATATGCGGTCCATATCCCCGGACCTGATGCAGGCTACAAGGCCGCCCTGTTGGAGATCATTTTCAACCAGGGATCGCAGTTTCCCCTCACCTTTACAACCGGGACACTCATCACCCCGGACACCTATCCCTTTCCTCCAAGGGAAGATGTTGTGGTTCAATAATCGCTATTTTTTAGTTATGCCCGAAGATTTACCATCCATATAATTCAAAACAACCCGAACCACATGAAATCATCAATAATCCTGCCCGGCGCACTGTTTTTCATGCTCCTATCCTGCAATTCCAGTGTCACCAGCCCCACCGGGGAGGCGTCTGAGCTGATCCGGATCAACCAGCTTGGATATTATCCCCAATCGGTGAAAGAATTTGTGTTGGTGGATACCGAAGCTGAAGGCTTTAAGGTCATTGACCATGAAGGCAAAACCTGCTTTGAAGGCCTCCTGTCCAGGTCAGGCAGGTGGGAAGCATCTGGGGAAGAGGTTATGCTGGGGGACTTTTCGGCTTATGAAACTCCGGGAAGCTACAGGATCTATATCGAACCCGGAATGGTCTCTCACCCCTTTGAGATCGGGGAGAAGGTGAACCTTGCTCCGCTGAATGCCGCCATCAAGAGTTTTTATTTCCAGCGCGCTTCCATGCCCATTGAAGAGCGGTACGGGGGGATCTATGCCCGGGGTGCGGGCCACATGGATGACCGGTGCACCTTTCATCCCTCCTCAGGAAAGGAGGGTGGCACCCTGAATTCGCCTGGGGGATGGTATGATGCGGGCGATTATGGCAAATACACTGTCAATGCAGCCATCACCGTGGGACAGATGCTGAACCTGGTGGAACTTTTCCCGGATGTGGTAAAAGATGCGCAGCTGAACATCCCGGAAAGCGGGAACGGGGTCAGTGACCTGCTGGACGAGATCCGGTACGAGCTGGACTGGATGGCCACCATGCAGGATGCAGATGGAGGGGTTTACCACAAACTGACCGCTAAAAATTTCGGGGGATTCATCATGCCGGAAGCCTATCACCTTGAGCGGTTTATCATAGGTAAGGGGACTGCTGCCAGCCTGGACTTTGCAGCTGCCATGGCCCTGGCCTCCAGGGTCTATAAAGATATTGACCCGGTTTTTGCAGGGGAATCACTCGCCTCGGCTGAAAAAGCCTGGGAATGGTCCCTGGCCCACCCCCAGGTGGTGTACAGGAATCCCCAGGATGTGAACACTGGTGAATACGGGGATGACCAGTTCAGTGATGATTTTTTCTGGGCCGCCGCAGAGCTTTATCTCACTACCGGAACCGTGAAATACCTGGATTACCTCATGGACAACCAGGAGCCCTGCATCCACCAGATCACCAACAGCTGGAAGTACTTCATCCGCAATACCGGCTTTCACAGCCTGCTCGCCCACAAAGAGAAACTGGATCCTGCACTTGCTTCATCCCTTACCGGGAAACACCTGGAACTGGCCGACCAGATCCTTACGGGGATGGAATCGATCCCTTACCATGTGGGGCTTGATCATTTTGAATGGGGTTCCAACAGCGATGTGCTGAATCAGGCCATGATCCTCTGTTATGCCCACCTGATTTCCGGAGATCCCAAATATCTCACAGGGGTCATCCGGAACATGGATTATATACTTGGCAAGAATGCCACCGGGTATTGCTTCCTCACCGGGTCAGGATCAAAACACGTCATGAATCCCCACCATCGTCCCAGCGGTGCCGATGGAATTGAGGAGCCCGTTCCCGGATTTATCGTGGGAGGACCCAATGATGCCAGGCAGGATCGCCGCGAGGTGAAGTATGCATCGGATCGCCCTGCAAAGGCATTTGAAGATGTGATGGCCAGCTACGCTTCCAACGAGGTTTGCCTCAACTGGAATGCCCCGGCGGTCTTCGTGCTGGGTTACCTGGAACAGGTATTCTGAAAAACCTCGGAAGCCCTGCCCGCTATGTTAATATTTACCGGTTCTGCTTGAAATGACTAACTTTCGGGAAAACCTGACCAATGACCAAACACACCCTCTCCCTGCTGCTGGCCTTAATCACTTATACAGCTGCCTATTCTCAGGATAAGCTCGTGGTGGATGACCGCACCGGTCTTCTCTCCCAGGATGTGGAAGAAATGTTAAAATCAAGGCTGGCCGACCATGACATCACCTATACCACCCTGGTGGATTTCAAGACCCGATGCGAATACTACTTTACAGAGTTGAACCTTCAGGGGACTGATGTCATCATGACCCTGAAGGACTGTGACAACAGGACCCTGGGCAGCAGAACCCTGGGCAGCGGGATCCTGACATCCTCCCCCCAGGAAAAATCGATCCTCCTCTCCTACCAGATCATGGAAATTGTGGAATCCAAAGGAGATCCTGCGGGTCAGGTTATTGAAGAAGCGGAGGGCAAGCCCTTCGAGATCAGCGACCACAATACACGGTACTTCTTTGCCCCTTCGGCCTACAACCTGAAGAAGGGTGAACTCTATTACAATACCGTATACTTCCTCCTCCACGATATTCAGTACGGGCTCACCGATAATTTCTCCATTGGTATGGGTACCAGCATCATTGGGATCCCCATTTACCTGACGCCCAAAGTATCCTTTCCCATCGGCGAGAGATCTGCCTTCGCACTGGGGGATATGCTTATTTTCGGAACCTATGGCACCAATGCAATGGGGAACCTCCTCTACGGGAGTTTCAGCACGGGAGGGATCCAGGGCAATACCAGCTTCGGAGTGGGGTACCTGCTGACCAATGAAAGTGACATCACAGCCAAAACCTCCTCCCCGGTGTTTAACCTCTCCGGGATGGCCAGGGCCTCCTCGCACATCTATTTGCTCACCGAGAATTACCTCTTCGGAGTGAATACGACCCAATGGGCCACTTATGAAAGTTATAACCAGGCTACGGATACATGGATTTATATGTCTGAGGAATACCCCCAGAAATTATGGCTGTGGTACGGGGTGGCCGGGATCAGGATCATCAACAAAAACAAGGACTTTGTAAGCTGGCAGATCGGGATCACCTACGTTGTGAACTTCCCGGGAACTATTCCTGAGCAATATGCAAACTGGCAAACCGGCGGCCAGGATGGGGTCAATGCCATCGCATTCCCTGCGGTAAGTTATACCCGGAAATTCGGAAAGCAGTATTGATCCCATCCGCCTGCTTACCACATCATTCCACCACCACAAGGAAGTTGTGCGGAATACCATCCGTTGTAATTCTCAGGAAGTAGGTTCCCGAGGTCAGATCCCTCACATCGATGTGTGCCTCCGACACCATGGAACGCTTGATATCTTCCCTGTAAACCAGCGAATTGGTAATTGAATAGAGTTCCAGGATCACTGCCCGCTCCACGTCCAGTTCAAGGGCCACATGCACCACGTCACTGGCAGGGTTCGGATAGATCCTCACCTCCCCGGGCAGGCCGGTCCGGTCTCCGGCCCAGGTGCCCGCATCCACAAATACCGAATCCACGCCGGTGCAGCCATTATCGCTTGTCACCATGACCCAGTAAAGCCCCTGCTCAGTAACCTCAAAGGTGGTGGCAGCGGAATTATCCTGCCACAGGTATGAGGTATATCCGGAACCTGCATCCAGTGTGGTGGGTAACCCTGGGTAGATGGTATCCTGTCCGCCACCGATTTCCACCGAAGGTGAATCCCATATGGTAATGTCATCGGTGATCACATTGTTGGAGCCATCCATGTCCGCCAGGTAGATCAATGCGGCCTGAACCTGGTAGTTTCCTGCCTGCGAGAAATTATACTTATTGGCAAAGGGGATAACCCTCGATTCACCCGGAAGGAAATCGCTCTCCAGCATTACAGTCTCAATGACCGATGAACCGTTGTTCACCGAATAGGTGAGATAGATGTTTTCCTGGGTCGAAATCCTGTAATACCCGTTATTGACCAATTCAACAGAGACCTCAGACTCCCCTTTGACCCCGCATGAAGTGGTGGGAGTCACGATGCCGGTGATCCCCAGATCCGGGATATCATAAACGACAAATACGCTGTCATGGGTCTCACACCCATTGGCTGCCGTCACCAGTACACTGTATACCCCCGCGGAAGGGTCACTGATGGTGTAGTCAGACGTGGTCTGCCCGTCCTGCCACAGGTAGGATGTGTAACCGGGGCTGGCGGTGAGGGTGACCGGGCCACCGGCAAGGATCGTATCCTCTCCGTTTCCGATATCAATGACCGGGCTGCCAAAATGATCCACCTCCACCAGGATAATGTCGTTGGAGGGAACAAGGTCCGGTTCAAAGAGTGTGTAGGCCATGATCTCATAGGTACCGGGTACACTGAGATCCTCAGCCCTGTCAAAGGTGTGGTACAGTACAGACCCGCTCTCGAAGATTCCCGCCAACACCACGCTTTCAATCACCGCTGCGCCTCCATTGATGGAATAGGCCACTGAGACCTCCGCCGCCGGGTCGATATCCCAGTTTCCATTGTTTTTAATAGCGACCCGGAGATGCTCATCCTTTTGCAGGAGGCAATTATCCACAGGATGGGCCACCTCCAGGAGTTCGATATCGGGAGCCCCCAAAAGGATCTGGACCTCATCGTATACCGAACATCCATTCAAATCGGTCACGGTAACGCCATAAAGTCCTACCCCCTGTTGTGTCACTTTAAAGGTCTGTGCCGTACTTCCGTCCTGCCACTCATAGGAGGCAAATCCCGGACCGGCGTCAAGGGTATGTTCAAAAGCCGCAACCACCTGGTAATCATCACCCAGGTCCAGGAGGGGTGCTTCAAATACTCCCACGGACTGGATCAAGGTATCATTCAATGACTTATGATCATTGGAATAGTCTACGAAGACAGTGAAGTCATACCATTGCCCTGTCACCACCGTCTCGGTCTTTGAGAAGACAAAATCGAGGGTGTGGCCCGGCAGGAGCTGGGACGACAATGTGATCCCGTCCGTTTCAATGGCCCCTCCGTCAATCCGGTAACCCAGCTGGATGGTTTCCCCCGGGGGGATGGCCACACTGCCGGTGTTCCTGATCCTGGCAGAAACCGTGATGCTTTCCGACAGCTCACAGGAGGTGGCCGGGGCAAGCAACTGGTCCAGTGCCAGGTCCATCACATTGAGTGTGACCATGACCGAATCGCTGCTGGCACACAGGTGCTCATCGCCCACCGTCACATGATATAATCCAAGTCCGTGTTGAACCACCGTGAAAGTTTCAGCAGTGGAACCGTCCTGCCATAGGTACTGGGCATATCCGGAAGCCGGTTGAAGGATATATTCCGAAGCAAAAACCGCCGTGTCGGGCCCCAGGCTGGCATCCGGATAGCCGTATGCTTCCAACATGTAATGGAGGGTATCGTTTGAAGGATTTACATCATTTTTGAGGGAGGTGTAAAGTTCCAGTCCGTATGCTCCCGGGGTTGAGAAATCAAAGAGCCGGGAATAGCTGAAGTCAAGGGTCATTCCCGGTTTAAACCGTTGGGATAGCACCAGGAGGTTCTCGAAATGATCAGATTGATTCAGAACCCCGTGGACGACGATGGTATCCCCTATCTCCACTGTATCGGTACCGAAATTCTTCAGCATGATCTCAATGGGAAGCTGGTCCCCCAGCTCACAATCCGAAAGCGGGGCCGCATAGGTGCTGATGCCCACATCCACGATCAGCTGCAGCACCTCAACCGTATCCCTGGTCACGCATCCCAGGCCATTGGTGACCCTCACATGATAGGTCCCGTCGGTACTCACCTGGAAGGTTGAATCGGTGGAGCCGTCCTGCCACAGGTAGCTCTGTCCGGGTACCCCTGAGAAGGCCCTCAGGACCACCGTGTCGGGCCTGACGGTTGAAATATCTTCCCCAAGTTCCACATCGGGCTTGTTGACCTCTATGACCCTGGAGAGGGTGTCCCCTGATACTGCTTTATAAAAATGCGGATCATCGGTCACAAAATAGACCTGTGTATTGTAATCACCCTGTTTGCTGAAATCAAACTGGTCCGACATATTAAAGTCCCTGGTAATCCCTGAACCCCAGTTCTGTGTGATATGAAGGGTCTCCTCGCTGGTCTGTATCACTCCTGATCGCTCGATGGAATAGCCAACTACCAGGCTGTCTCCGGGTACGAGGTTTCGGATTGAACTGTTTTTCAACCGCAGGTTGAAAGTCTGCTGCGCACTTAATTCGCAGGTGCTGACCGGGGCAAGTATATCCATGATATCTATATCCACCGGGGCTTCCATCAACCTGACATCGTCCAGTGCGACGCCATCAAACCCGTTATTCACCTTATCGGCCATAAAGATTAACCTGAACAGTACATGCTCCTGGTTATGAAGTATAGCAGGAAGCAGGTGCCTGACGGTCATCCACCCGCCGGATTGACCGCTCCATCCGTTCACCCCGAGTGCCTCTGCGGGTTTCCCGGTATACCAGTTCCAGTAACCATCGTAACCTGAACTGTTTGTAATGAACGACCAGGTATCCCCGTCATCCAGTGAATACTGGATTGCAGCACCATCCTTTCCCGGCTCCGTATCCACCCATACCCTGGCTTCAAAAAGCGGATTTTCAAGCCCCGTAAGGTCAAAACTCGGAGAGGTAAGGTGACCGGGTTCAATGGTCACCAGGTCTCCGGTGAGCAGGAAATCATCAAGGTTCCAGCCCGCCCCTGCCTCGCCTGCAGCCGAACTCTGGAAAAGGGAAAACCTGAATCGCAGTGCATCCGTGAAGCTCAGGGAATCATGGATCACAAAATCCCGCACCAGGTATTCTATTTCGGAAATGGCTCCCTGGGTGTTCCTCCAGAGCACATACCAGTTCACCCCGTTGTCGGGGCTCACCTCCAGTTTGACCGAATCGCCCGCCTGAATTTCGATCCAGCTGGCGAATTCCAACTTGAGGTCGCTGAAGCTGGAGACATCAATGGCCGGGGAGGTGGCCGTATATGCGTTCCCCGGGTTGATCCCGTTCTCATACAAATAGGGTTTGGCCCCGAGGCCCGACAGGTCGGTCCCGATACAATAATAGCCTGCATTGGCAAAGTAGGGCAGGAAGCCCAGGTTGGGTATGGCCCGCTCAAATTCACCCGAAAAACTCCATCCCAGCTCGGTTTCAAAGCCATCTTCAAAAATGACCTGACCCCTGTCGGCGATCATATCTCCATATTTCATGGAAAGTCCGGTTACCCAGCTGTTATCACCCGAAGCGGCTCCATTGATCACGGTGCCTGAAGGGGTCCCAAATTCCCAGAGCTGGTTCCCCTGGGATCGCCAGAATGCCTCTCCCTGTTCAAAATCTTCCATGTAAGGCGGGGTGTAGGTAGGAACAATATAAATCTGGGTCGCAACCAGGTCATTGGCTTTAAACTGGTCCCCCGGGAGGGTGGTTTTTGCCATTACCGATGGGATCAACCCGGGTTGCGAGAGGTCCACCCTTGTGGGAAAGGTAAATACTACGGAACCCCCGACAGGGATGTCCTTGTTCATATAGTCTACCTTCCAGCTGGTTCCCCCATTCAGGGAATAGGCCACCGGAACAGGATCTACGATCTCTGCACCCCCGAAGTTGGTGATCCTGACTGTCACGGAGTCACTGGCTGTATGGCCGCTTCCGCTCAGGGGATAGATCCATTCCGAAACACCCACATCCTTGGAGATGAACTCGCCGGTCACAAAAACATCATCCACGTTCCATCCCGAATAATTGTTAGCCCCATCGGTGGGCCCGAGCCTGTAACGGATCTTCAGCTGGGTTGTTCTGGAAAAGTTGTCTGAAATGGGCAATCTTTCAAGGATCCATTGAAAATCACTGATATAGGTATTGTCATTGCCCCATAATTTGTTCCATGTGGCGCCATTGTCCTTGCTCACCTCAATGCCTGCATAATCCCATACTTCAAGGTTCAGGTACCTCCTGAAGAAGAGGTTCAGGTTCTTGTAATACTCCACATCGATGGTGGGGGAAGTGGCCAGGTAACTGGACGCACTGCTGAGTCCGGGTTCGTAATGGTATGGATTGGCGCCCAGCCCGGTAAGATCTGTCCCCAGCGACTTTGCCCCGCTGTATGCGCCCGGGGGATTTGGATTTCCGGGGGATCCGCCTGATCCGTCGGGGGTTCCCACCTCGAATTCACCGGTCAGGGTCCAGTTATGGACCCCTTCAAATTGCTCTGCGTACCTGGTTTCATAGATCATCCTTTCACCGGCGGGTGACTGATTTGAGGAAGGGTAGAGGCTGTCGCCCGCTACGATCCCGCTGGCCGGAACCATCACATCCAGGATGTTTTGGTGTTTCGCGTCCAGCGCGATGTCACAGGTAAGCCAGAGGTAGGACAAGCCTGAAGGAAGGCGGTAATCAAGATTCGAAAAGGTTGCCACTCCACCCACAAAATCGGTGGGCGAACCCAGGGGATGATCCGTGCTGAAGGTAAGGCTGGATGTGCTGTACAGCTTAACCCCTCCCGGTTGAATGTCGCTGTCATCGCTGTTGAGTGAATTGAACCTGATCTGGTCCAGTACCACCGAATCCGTGTTACCGAACACTTTCATTCCCAGCTGGATGACAGGCACATCGGTGGCCCCGGAAGGGACAATATTATCAAAGGATTGTACGAAATCGATCTCCCCGATATACCGGGGTTGTGAGGCGGTTTCCTTGATGATTACCTGGTCGATACAGGTGCCGTAGCCCCATCGGGTCTGGCCCTCGAAAGCCACATAATAGTGCTGGGAGGGATTGGGTAAAGTCAGGACCTGCTCTGTCCAGTCGTACACAGGATCAAGGTATTCATGAAGCAGCACCCAGGGAGCTTCCGGTGAAACCTTGTAATAGACCCTGAGAATATCCCAACCGGTAACTCCTTCAAAGGTCCAGGGGATCTGGCAAAGGTAAAAACTGAGCTCAAGGGCTGTGGCCCCCAGAAGGTCCATTTCGGGAGTTACCAGCTTGGTCCGTTCATTGTTATCCCCCTGCTTAAAAAATATTGCATTGAATGTCCCCTCGTAAGCAGCAGGCGGATTCCGGGTAATGTCTTCCTCCTCCGGGGGTACGGTCCAGTTGTTGTCATTGGGACTGTGGCCCCCATTCCGATAGCGCCAGGGTTCGTTCCCAGAGGCCATCTCCTCGGTCCATCCTTCCGGTTTTGTTCCCCCTTCAAAGTCCTGTGTGAGATGGACCTGGGAATATGTGGATAAAAAACTACCTGCAAAGATCAATGCCACAACTAATTTCAATAGTTTCATACTTGAATGTTTTACGCTATGCAACCTTATAACCAAACCACAAGTTTTTACGTATAGTTGCACAATAAGGTTTGCTTCTTAGACCCGATGGATCCTAAATTTAATAAACTCTTCCTGAAATACCTGATTCGTGCGGTGTTTGTGGTGTTGCTGCTTGGGAACACGCTCCATTCTTATTCCCAGATCGATACGGATTTCTGGTTCGTGGTCCCCGAACTATCCCACCGGGGATCCACCGGGGGGACACCCGGTACACTTCGGATCTCCACCCTTGACCTACCGGCCACGGTCACCATCAGCATGCCTGCCAACGTCTACAACGCCATCACCAATCCCACCGGGTTCCAGGATATCGTGGTGGATATCCCGGCCAACGGGGCCACGGCCGTGGATCTGACCGCCCTGATCGACGTGTTTGGAAGCCCGGTCAACAGGCTTGAAAACAAACCCCTTACCCCCAGCGGGATCAATAATTTCGGGTTGCATATCACCTCCACCAATATGATCAACGTCTACTGGGAAGTGAACTACGAATATGCCGCGGACCTGTGGACCCTGAAAGGATCCAACGGGCTTGGGAACCTCTTCTACACCCCGTTTCAGACGGTTTACGATAACAGGCTCACCATTCCGCAGGCCTACTCGGCCATCGATATCGTGGCCACCGCCGACAACACCCAGGTATTCATCACCCTTCCCCCGGGTAAGGGTGCCAGCTACGGATCATTGCCCCAGAACATTGCCCCGGGGGCAACCCATATGGTGACCCTGAACCAGGGACAAACTTTCTCGGTCTTCCCGCTCTTGTACAGCAACCTTGCCTCCGACCGGCTTGCGGGAACGAGGATCCAGTCCACCAATCCCATCGCCGTGACTGTCAAAGATGATGCCCTCAATACGGGCTCCGGGGGACAGGATCTGATCGGTGACCAGCTGGTACCAGTGGACATCATTGGCGACAATTACATTGTGCCCGACATTTGGAATCCCAACCATATCTATGTACTGGCCACGGAGGACAACACCAGCATCTATTTGACCAATGCCGCCGGGGCCCCCATCGGGCCCACACCCTACACCACACTGAACAGGGGTCAGCAGGCCCTTGTGGTGGTGCCCAACGGATCAAAATATGCACGGATCACATCCCGGGTCAATGCCGCCGACCCGGTAAAACCCTTTTATGTCTTCCAGGTGGCACCCATCGGGAACCGGAACCGCGGGGGTGCCCTGGTCCCTGCCATCGGATGTACCGGCAATACACAGCTTGCATTTACCCGCGCCCGCGAAAAAGAAAATGCCTTTAATTTCTTCATCATCACCGAAAAGGGGAACGAGGACAAGTTCCTGATCGACGGGGTCAGGAACGACGGGGTGATTGATCCCGGCTCATTTACGGAGATTGCAGGCAGTGATGGCTGGGTGGCGCTCTTTACGAACCTCATCAATGAAACCAAACTCCCAACCGGGCAACACCTGGTAAGCAACACGGGGGGGATCTTTCACCTGGCCATCTACAACGGGTTTCAATCGGCCCAGAACGGGGGCCTTTATTATGGATATTACTCTGATTTTGGAGGGTTGAATGTGGGTGCCACAGTGGCAGGGACCAACTCCGAAGAGATCAGGGCCTGCTACGGGGAACCGATCCAGCTCTATGCTTTCGGGGGGACCACCTACCGGTGGACACCCGATACCTACCTGGATAACGCCAACATCAACATGCCCACGGCCATCAACCTTCCACCGGGTCCGCACCTCTACACAGTGGAGGTCTCGGGGGCCTGTGGATCGGGTTCCATTCCCCTGACCCTCCTGGTCTCCACACCCGTGGTTGCCAATTTTGAAACCGACGTCACCTCGGGATGCTCCCCCCTTGAAATCCAGTTTGAGGACCAGTCCACCGGGATGTTCTCCTGGCAATATGACCTGGGTGACGGCACCCCGTTGATGAGGTACGACCTCGACGGGCTCGACGTTCCCTATCCGGAACCGCCCGATCCTTTCGTATTCACCCATACGTATACCAATACCACCAACCTGCCCATCGATTACGAGGTCACCCTGCTGGTAAAGAATGCCAGCGGTTGTGCCGACATCCGGACAAAAACCATTACGGTCTTCCCGGAGATTCATTCCGATATCGACCTGGACCTGGATGAAGGTTGCGATCCACTTGAGGTGGAGTTCTTAAATAACTCCTGGGGGAATACCGGAACCTGGCTCTGGGAGTTCGGGGATGGGGGGTCTTCGGTGGAGGAGCACCCTGTGCACCAGTTCAGGAACCTTTTCGGGCCGGGCAACCTGGTCTTTGATACACGGCTCATCGCCATATCGCCTTATAATTGCCGGGATACCTCTTCAATCCCCATCACGGTCAGCCCCTACATTGAGGCCAGCTTCGCCTACGACACGGTGGCCGAATGCTCACCCCATGAAATCGTGATCACTGACCAGTCCGTCGGTGCAGACCTCTATTCATGGGATTTCGGGGACGGGTCCACCAGCAACTCTCCCGGTCCTCAGATCCTGAAAACCTATGTGAACAACACCTCCTTCCCGGTGACCTACACCATCACCCTGAGGGTGGATAATTTGCAGGGCTGCACACACACCATCCAGCGGGAGGTTACGGTCTATCCCCAGGTGGATGCCGATTTTTCAGTGCTTCCCCTGGAGGCATGTTCCCCTGCAGAGATCATCTTCCAGAACAATTCCACCGGGGCGGCCACCTACCTTTGGGATTTTGGGGATGGGGGCACATCCACAGAAATTCATCCCATTCACCGCTATGACCGCAACATGCTTCGGCACGATACGGTATTCAGGGTTTCCCTGGTGGCCACCTCCACGGAAATCTGCCGGGACACTGCCTATTTCGATGTGGTGATCCATCCCTACATCGAAGCGGCCTTTACCATCGATGACGTGGTGGGGTGCCATCCGTTCCCAGTCACCATTCACAACGAATCGATCAGTGCGGACCAGTATTTCTGGGATTTCGGGGATGGAACCCCCGTGAGCAATAACGGCTCCCCGGTACTGACACACACCTACTTCAATGCCACCGGCGCCACGGTGGTCTATCCCCTCCAGCTAATCGTTTTTAACGAGGAGGGATGCAGCGACACCATGGTCAGGTACATCACGGTACATCCAGAGATCAGTGCAGGCTTTTTACCCGATGCCCAGGCGGGGTGCCACCCGCTGACCGTCACTTTTGCAGATCTTTCGGTGAATGCGGTGAATTACCTCTGGGACTTTGGCGACGGGGCCGCATCGGTGGAACCCTCGCCCGTTCACACTTTCGTGAATTTTGGCACCACGGATACCACCTACATTGTGAGCCTGACCACCTCCACTTCGGATGGGGAGTGTGTCAAATCCCTCACCTGGCCCATCACGGTCCACCCGCAGGTGGTGGCAGAATTCACTTTCCCCAATGCCCATGGATGCGGACCCTTTGAAGTCACCTTTGATAACCTTTCCATCGGTGGATTCACCTATACCTGGGATTTTGATGACGGTACCGTAATTGCCACACTGGATGACGGGCCCCAGACCCATAGCTTCAGCAACACAGGTTTCATTGACAACCAGGAATTTGATGTGAGCCTGCGGGTGGAAAATTCATTCGGCTGTACCAGTGAAATCATTAAGACGGTCACTGTCTACCCGGGTATTGACAGCGATTTCGGGGCTTCCGACACCGAGGGGTGCCACCCCCTGGAAGTTGACTTCAATAACCTGACCATCGGGGGAGAGACCTACGTGTGGGATTTCGGGGACGGATCAACCTCCAACCTTCTGGATCCGGGCCATATCTTCTCCAATACGGGTAATATCGATTCGGTCTATACAGTCAGATTGCAGGCCATTGCGCCGAATAATATTTGCAGGGATTCATTCTTCATGGATATCACGGTGCATCCTTACATCCGGGCAAACTTCACCATTCCTGACGACCTGGGCTGCAATCCATTCGAAGTGACCATTCAGAATGCTTCCATCAACGGGGACCTGTTCCACTGGGATTTCGGCGATGGAACCGATACGACCACCACGAATGCCGCCCCCCTTGTGCACCGCTATTTCAATACGGATTTTGCAAACCAGCAGGATTACGTGATCACCCTGGTGGCTGAGAACTTGGCCGGATGCACCCATGAGATCTCACGCACCATCACCGTGGAGCCTGATATCATGGCCGCTTTTGATCCCAGCCAGCTTTCTGGGTGCCATCCCCTGACCGTTGATTTTCTCAACCTGTCAGCCGGCGCCTCCTATTATTTCTGGGACTTTGGCAACGGCACCTCTTCACAGGAGGTCAGTCCCTCCCAGACCTTCACCAACATCGGTCAGGCAGATTCCACCTACCGGATCTGGCTGCGGGCCACTGCCGGCAACCATGTGTGCAAGGACTCCATATTTGTCGATATCGTGGTACATCCATACATCATGCCGGATTTCACCTTCCAGGAGCAGGTCAACTGCACGCCGTCACCGGTCATTTTCAACAACGCTTCGGTGGGTGGTACAACTTTCCGCTGGGACTTCGACGACGGAACCGATACCACCACCTATAATAAGAATTCCGTGCAACATACCTTCAACAACACCAGCTATAGCAGCAATGGGGTCTTCCAGGTAAGTCTGACCATCGAGAATGCAGCAGGCTGCATGAACCAGGTGGTAAAGACCGTGGAGGTCTATCCGGCCATAGAGGCCCTGTTCGATGCGAGTGTGGGAGAAGGTTGCCATCCCCTGGAGGTGAATTTCGAGAACCTCTCGAGCGGGGGATACATTTTTGCTTGGGACTTTGGAGACGGGGCATCCAGTAACTCAGATTCGCCGGACCACACCTTCACCAATTTCACCGATGCGCCCATAACCCGGCAGGTTCACCTGCTGGCGACCTCCCGCTACAACTGCACCAGTGAGGTAACGGGCGAGATCACCATTCATCCCAAACCCGTTGCCCGATTTGAGCTCCCGAAGATCATCGATTGTCCTCCCTTCGATCTGCCCATCCTCAATACGAGTCTCAATGCGGACCAGTACCTGTGGAACATCGGTACCGATACCACCATTAATACAAGGTCGGAGTCCCCCTTCAACCATGTCTTTGAGAACCTGACCGATGATATAGCCACTTACGTGTTGCGGCTCAGGTCCGCCTCAGATTACGGGTGTGTGGACTCGGCAAGGCAGAATATTTATGTTTACCCGAGGACCATTGCCGATTTCACTGTGAATGACGGGGATTGCAGCCCGTTCCCGGCCTACTTTATCAACCAGTCGGTTCGGGGCCAGACCTACCTCTGGGATTTCGGGGATGGAAATACCATGGCATCCACCGATCCCACCAACCTCTATTTCAACATCTCCGGGAGCGATACCACCTACCAGGTCACCCTCACCTCCACCTCGCGTTACGGATGTGTGGATTCGGACACCGCCACCATTGAGGTCTATGCCCAGCCCGAAGCAGAGTTCGTTCCCTCCCCCACCCACCAGATGTACCCCTCCTCGGATGTGGATTTCACCAACCTCTCCAATGCGGGTGACTGGTCCTACAGATGGGAGATGGGCGACGGTTTCACCACCACCCTTACGGATCCGGTGACCCACTCATACGACACCTGGGGTGATTATGTGATCTGGTTGCATCTCTCCACGGCCCACTGCGCAGATTCGGTCTCCCATTCGGTCCGGATCCTGCCAGCTGCCCCTGTGGCGCAATTTGACACCACTGTGCCGGCCTGCGAGCCCTACACGGTCCAGTTCAGGAATAACTCCGTCTACGGGGAAACCTACCTGTGGGAATTCGATGACGGGTCCACCTCCACCGAGTTTGAACCGGAACACACCTTTAGCGAGTCCGGGATCTACAATGTTAAACTCACGGTGACCGGGGCGGGAGGTCGCGAGATTGCTTACAGCCAGGTGGTTGTATGGGATATGCCGGTGGTCGATTTCAGGGTTGCCCCTGAACTGGTCATGTTGCCCGACGATGAGATCCGGCTCTTCAACCTATCAAAATACGGCTCCACCTACCTGTGGGATTTCGGCGATGGGAACACCTCCACCGATCAGAATCCCCATCACCTCTATTCGGTCATCGGGGTGTATGACATATCACTGGATGTATGGACCGAGAACGGATGCTACGACCGGATCGTGAAGCCTGCCCTTGTGAGGGTGGAGGGTGCAGGGGTGATCCTCTTTCCCAATGCCTTTAAGCCGGATATGGATGGCCCCAATGGCGGATATTATAACCTGAATGATCCTGAAAAGAACAACATCTTCCATCCTTACTGGGAAGGGGTCCAGGAATTTCACATGGAGATTTACGACCGGTGGGGAGAGAAGCTTTTCTACAGCAACGATGTGAATATTGGCTGGGACGGTTACAACAACGGGACCCTCTGCTCGCAGGGAGTTTATGTCTGGAAGTCATGGGGCCACTTCATCAACGGGAAGATCTTTCAGCTGAAGGGGGATGTGACCCTTCTCTATGATAACCGGTAAAAGTGAACCAACCTTCCGGGAACATCTTGAGAATGATGCGAATGACAGGCCATTTAGTAAATTGATCACCTGGCAGATTGACACGTATAGATCAAGATCGTAACTTGGAGTCCATGAAATCCCTGAAACTATTCTACCCCCTCTGCATCCTATTATTATGTGGAGTATTTGTCAACCGCTCCTGCACATCGCAGAAAAGTGAAAAGGAGAGTGTTGCAATCCCTGCCGCCCCGGATCTAGATTTCGGAGCCTTTCCGGCAACGGTCATTGCCAACGACCATGTGAGGATGAAGATTTACCTGCCGGATGCGGAGAAGGGGCTCTACCGCGGAACCCGGTTTGACTGGTCGGGAGTGATAGGCAGTGTCAGGTTTAAGGACCATGAGTACTTTGGCTACTGGAAGGAGACCCATGATCCTCTGTTCCATGAAGATCTCACGGGTCCCGTAGAGGGTTTCATCGAACCCGGGCTCGGCTATGCGGAGGCCCGGCCCGGAGAGGGATTCATCAGGATCGGGGTGGGCATCATCGAGAAAGCGGATGAACCCGCTTTCAACTGGAGGAAAACTTATAAGATCCTGGATCACGGCCGGTGGAAAACCGAAAACGGCACGGATTGGATATCATTTACCCATCAGCTGAATAATAACTCGGGGTATGCCTATACCTACCGAAAAACCATAAAGCTTAAGGATGATGGGTTCACCATTGAACACAATCTGCTGAATACCGGTGCACTGGCCATCGAAACTGATCAGTTTAACCATAACTTCTTTATGATCGACGGGGAGCCCAGCGGTACCTCTTTCCAGCTCAGCTTTCCATTTGCAATCAGCACCGAAGATGACCTGAAACACTACCTGGAAATCGACGAACGTCAGCTTTCATTCATCGGGGACCTGGAGAAGGACAGCAGTGTTTTTCTCCTCCTTGAAGGCTACAGCCACGATCCGCAGGATCACAGGGTGACCGTCCTGAACCGCAAAACGGGCGCAGGCGTAACCTTCACGGTGGACCAGCCCATCTACAGGATGGCCTTCTGGGCCTGCAGGACCACCTTAAGCCCCGAGAACTCTGTCTGGATCTCCGTGGCACCTGGCCGGGAGCATCAATGGATCTCGGACTATACACTATTTATTAAAGCAATTCCTTAAAAATTTATCTCCATGAAAATCTACACCGACAACACCCGCAGGGAATTTTTAAGAAAATTGATCGCCGGCACCTCCATGATGGGCATGGCGCCTGTACTGGGTACAATGCAGTCCTGTGACAGGGAGGCCTCCGCATTGAAGATTCCACAGCGTGCATTCGGAAAAACCGGCGCCACGGTGGGGATCTACAGTCTTGGCGCACAGGCCACCGTGGAACAGGTGGGTATGAAGGAGCAGGCCGTCGAGATTGTGAATCGCTGCATTGACTTGGGTATTAATTACATCGACACCTCAGCCTGGTACGGGATGGATGGCAACAGCAGCGAGGGGGACCACCTGAGGGGGACCAGTGAACGGCATGTGGGAGAGGTGATGAAGACCAGGCGGAAAGAGGTGTTCCTGGCCACCAAGACCCATGACCGCAGCTATGACGGTGCAATGCGCCACCTGGAAAGTTCCCTGAAGAACCTCCAGACAGACCAGATCGATCTGTGGCAGATCCACAACATCAAACCGGGCGGCGACGAGGATATTGATTTCATCTTCTCCGATGAGGGGTGCCTGAAGGCCCTGATTAAGGCACAGGAGGAAAAGGTGGTCAGGTTCCTGGGCATCACGGGTCATGCCGATCCCGATCCCATGAAGGAGCTGGTGGACCGCTATCCCTTCGACACCGTCCTGATGGCGCTGAATGCCGCCGACAAGCACTACAATTCATACATCGAAAAGCTGCTGCCCACGGCGGTTGAAAAAGAGATGGGGATCATCGGGATGAAGATCCCGGCCCGGGACAGGATCTTCTCACACGGCGGGATCATCACCATGAAAGAGGCCATGAGCTATACCATGTCCCTTCCCATCAGCACCATCATCGTTGGGATCGATAAGATCGCTGAACTGGAGGAGAACATCAGGATCGCACAGGAATTCGAACCGCTCACGGCCGATGAGATGCTGGCCATCGAAGAGAAGGTGAAGCCCCACCATGAGCACCTGCTGTTTTACAAGGGTTTGTCAGACTGGCCCGCCGAGTGGTCCGGGAACAATGTATAGTCAAATACCAACGGGCCACAAGGATCACTCCTGGATGATCATTCTTCGTGACCATCCCTCTCCTGCTGAATTTTCCAGCCTGAAGAAATAGAGTCCTTCCCTCAACCCGTCCCGGGGGATCAATAGGCGGTGCGCTCCCGCGGGAAATTCTCCCAGGGACCTCTGCATGACCTGTTTTCCCAGGGCGTCTATGACTTTCAGCCACATTCGCTCTCCCTCCATCAGGCTGAACTGAAGTGTGGTGGATTGGGAGAAGGGGTTGGGATATGCGTTGAAATGATCCACTGAGAACTGTCCAATGCCTACTCCAAAGATGGTCACCGCTTCAGGAAGGGATATATTGCCGGCCGAATCGGTGGCAAACAACAGGTAAATGCCATTGGGCAGTCCCGATATGGAAAATTGCACGGCAATGCCGGCCGCTGCCTCCACCGAGTCAATGGTGGCCCCGCGAATGGCATCAATTTGCGCAGGAGTACCGTCAGGAACCAGGTAGATCGAACCATCCTCAGAGCTGGTGGCCTCCACGGTTCCTTCCACATGGAGCGAGTCGGTGGCCTCAAGTACAGGGGGCTCCTCGTCCGGTACCACAAGAGTCATGACTGTCACCGCATCAGAGGGTTCGCTCTCATTGCCGGCCTCATCGAAAGCTGCGACCGTAAATTGATAGGTTGTGCCCGGAATCAGCAGGGTCACAGAAAAACTGGTGTCGTATGCCGTATCCATCCACATTCCGTTGGCAAATATCCTGTATGCGGTTACCCCGGTGTCATCGGTGGAGGGGTCCCAGGCGAGCTCAACCGAGGTTTGCGAGACTGAACCTGCGGAAAGGTTTCCAGGAATGGAAGGTGCTTCAGTATCCGGGGGGAGGGTAGTGGCCGAAACCGGAAGGGAGCTCTGGCTTTCATTGGGAACGTGATCAAAGGCAGAGACCGATATTTCATAGGCTGTGGCCGGATCCAGCCCGGTAACCACATAACTTGTGTCAGGGCTGGTTCCATGAAGGATCCCGTCCAGGTAGATCCTGTACCCCTCCACCCCCACGCTGTCGGTGGAAGGGTCCCAGGTAAATGCCAGTGAACGGGTGGTTGCTTCCGCAAGAGAAAGATTTTCCGGGATGGACGGGGCCACCGTATCCAGGGAAGGGTCATAGGGCGAAAGCTGCATCGCCACCGTGGTTATGGAATGGGCCGTTGCCGTGAATAGTGAATCGGTCAATGTTCCCAGCAACAAGCAATTTTCGCTGTCCGAAGTGCGGTAAACCAAGGATTCCGTAATGCGGTATCCCGGAACATCCACGTGCACTGCCATTTCGCTGGTGGAAGAGCGGTTGATCACTACGCAGGTGGCAGAATCGCCTTCGGGGTTTATAAAGGTCAGCGAGGCCCCGTCGGTGCCGGTCAGGGCATGACCTGTCATTTTCCATCCCGGTTGAATGAAAGCGGAGAACTGCTTGAAGGCATAAAAATCCTTGGTTTTCGTATACCCTTTCTCAGGATCGATCCATCTGGAGCGGTCCCAGGGAAAATCAAGGGTCACCAGTCCGCCTGATTCCCAGATCAGGGGCCAGTAGAGGTAAGCCACCACCTTTTCATCATAAAACGATTTATAGATCAGGCCTGCCAGTGAGAACCAGTCACCGCGGTCATATTCGGTCTGGAAATGGGGGAGTTCGGGGTAGAGGTTGCCCACCTTGGCAAAGTCGGTGGAGGCATAGGGATTGTTTTCATCCACCCCATGGTAGAGGTGATGTGAGATGCCATCCAACCTGGAGACATCCAGGTTGTTCACATACCGTTCCACATTGTCATATCCCATTCCCACGGTCTCTGGCCCCAGAATCGCCGGTCTTCTTTCCATGTTCGCCAGGGTGTCGTAGACCGCCACAAGGGCCCTGTCATACCCGGCAATGGTATCCGTGGTGGTGATCCGCTCCTTTGGATACAACAGGCAACTCTCGTAGGGAGCTTTCCAGTCCGGTTCATTCTGGATGGAGATGTAATCGGGAAAGATGCCATGTGCATGGTATTCCTCCAGGGAGGATTTCCACCAGTGCGCAAAACCTGCATAATCAAAGAGGGTCTTTCCTCCCTCTACGCTGTACCTCAGTGTGCCTCCATTGCTTCGATCGTTATTGCTTTTCAGGTATCCCGGGGGCCCCCATGAGACGGACATGACCGAAATGGGGTATCCCAGCACTTTTTCCGAAGCCTCCACATATTCCTGGACCCTAGTCACCATGCCCGGATCATAATCATGGGCATTTCTAACCCGGAGGATATCCAGGCTCAACTCTCCGAAAATGGCTTCATAGATTTCGGCCTTATTGGGATGGGCATTGAGCCATCCCTCATAATAGGCAAGGGCTGCCCCGAACCCCACAACGGTCTGATAGCGGGTCCCGGTTTGAATGGTCAGTGCCTCTTCATTGCCGCTCTGCGCATTCAGGAAACCGGGGATGGAAAGAAAAATTGTGAGCCCGAGGAAGTAAGGAAGAATATGTGACTTAAATTTCATGGGGTGGATTTCAGTGAAGGTATTGTCTATTGTAACCTGCTAAAAATAGAAATATAATCCTATTATTCCAGCTGAAATGGGAGTTTTAAGCTTTAAAACAGGCTTCCAGACAATCGCCATCCTGTGGATGCAAATTCAGCTACCGGGACAAACCATGTCCTCGTTGCCTGAGGAAAAGGGTCTTGCCTGCCGGGCCACCATTTTCCGGCCGGGCACACAGGCCGCCGGGGAGGATCCTTCCAGGGGGAAGGGAACTCTTCGGGGATGGGTACATCCCCAGGCCCGATTTCATGCCGGAAACCGGCAGGTGGTATTGCTATGAAATGATGATCATGGTTGCCACTGCTTACATTGGGTCAAAGGTTATGCCTCCTCCAAAATAATCCTTACTTTTAAGCTCTAAGGAATGCATCAGCCATGGCAAAGAAAGGAGTCCCATCTTATTATGGATTAAGAATTTATATCTCTTCTTCCGCCCTCTATTTTTTTCTTGTCATCCCCTTCCTGGCCTTCCTGGCCTTTCAGAGTGTTCCGGAATTCATGAAGGAGAAGCCAGGTAAACTGGGGGAGGCAATGAACGTGGCCGACTCCCTGGAGATCTCCCTTGATTCCGTTGCACGGATGGATGAAATGGATATTGACAGCCTGGTCAACAGGGCCATTGTACTGGGGGAGAATGTGGCAGACAGCGCGGCAAGCGGCAGAGCGCAGGCTGGTATTGTCATCCACGATGACCGGGAGGATACCCGCATCGGACCTGGTGAAGACAGCCCATTCGCGGCCTATTTCCTGCTGGTTTTCTTTTTTACCCTGTTGAGTTACCTGGTGGGGTTCCTCTACAACCGGCCATTCAAAAGGTACTTCAGACTGACCAGGTCAGGAAAGGATGTCCCTCAAAGACTATATGCTTCCTGTAAGAAACACCTGTTCCATACGCCGGTTGTGAACGCCCTGATTGTGGGCATGCCCGGGATCATCATTTTTATTTACACACTGATTGCAATCCTTGCCAGATCCAACTTCGACGGGGAAGCGGAACGGGACCTCTTTACCAAGCTTCATTACCTGACCCTGGTGGCTACCATTCTTGAATTCCTGTTTGTCTATTTCTGGCAAAAGCACAGGGTACATATCAAGTACATTGAATATCTCTACTCCCCCGAAGAGCTCCGCAGGCAGGTATTCCGAAGGAAAGGAGGCAGGATCAGGAACCGTTTGCTGGTAGCCAGCGGAATGACCACCTTCATGCCGCTTGTGATCGTGATGGTTTACCTGCTGTTAAGCGTTACCTCCATCAGGGATCTTGAGCTGGATGAGATTACACCCGAACAGAAGAAGATCCTGGTGGGGCCATTGAGCTTTATTGCAGATTCCAATGGAGAGACCAATTCCATTAAAAAATTCGAGAACTTATTCTATGTAAATGCCATAGATTCCATCGTCATGCTGGCCGGCATTGGGAGCGGAATCCTTATTTCACTGGTATACCTGATGCTGTTCATCAAATGGACCAACCAGGACATTACGCAACCAGTGAAGGAGCTTCTGGGTAACATCCGGAACACCCGTGGGGGGGAGAAAGAGCTTTATACCGTCGTGCGGACCAACGATGAAATCGGGGAACTGGCCGAAGGGTATAACGAAATGACCAGGCAGATCCACGAACATGTGGAAAGCATCTCGAAAATGAACAGGGATCTTGAGGTCACTGTGAAGGAGCGGACCAACGAAGTGGTCATGCAGAAGGAGGAGATCGAAGCCCAAAAAGAGGAGATCGAAGCCCAGCTGGACCTGGCCACCTCACAGAGGGACACCATCATGAGGCAGAAAGAGCAGATTCTGGATAGCATCAGGTATGCGGAAAAGATCCAGTCGGCTATCCTGCCACCCATGGAATACCTGGCCGAATCATTCACGGACCATTTTATCCTCTTCAGGCCCAGGGATATCGTGAGCGGGGACTATTACTGGACCACGCGGCAGGGAGACAGGCTCATGGTGGCTGTAGCCGATTGTACCGGCCATGGGGTCCCGGGGGCTTTTTTAAGCATGCTGGGCATCTCTTCCATGAATGAGATCGTAAGCAGGAGTGATTCCATCAAAGCCAACGAGATCCTTGAAAAGTTAAGGGACTTTGTAATTAGGTCCCTTCATCAAACCGGCACCAGGGGAGAGGCCCGGGATGGGATCGAGATCGCGCTGGCCGTGATCGACACACGGAAGAAAACCCTGCAATTCGCAGGTGCAAACAGGCCGCTTTACATGGTCAGAAGGAAGGAAAAGTCATCTGACGGCAACGGGAAGAAAAAGTACAGATCCGGGGATGAGATCTTCGAAGAGAGCTCCTCCCACAGGCTTCTTCAAATCCGGGCCGATAAAATGCCCATTGGCATTTATGACCAGGAGCCCATCCCTTTCAAAAACCATGAAATCAAATTGGAAGCCGGCGACTCAATTTACCTTTTCTCCGATGGATACGTGGACCAGCTGGGGGGACCATCCAGGAAAACTTTCAGGTCAAAACATTTCAGAAAGCTTTTGCTTGAAATCCAGGAGCACCCGATGGAAACTCAGAAAGGGATCCTGGTAGAACAGCTGGAATCCTGGCGGAACAAGGTGGAACAGATCGATGATATCCTTGTGATAGGAATTAAAATATAGATAAACCAACCTATACCTCGATCTTCACATATTCAAAGGGAAGCCGGCACATCCTCGACATCTCCATGCCCACTTCAAGCATGTCCTCATCATCCTCCTCGTAGTGCCAGTAGATCCCGATCTTGACGCCCTTGCTGTCAAGATTGCTTAGGGTTTTAAACAAATCCAGGATATATTTAGCAGAAGTAGAATTGAAATACTCGAAGCTAAAGTGGAATTCCCGGGTGCTGCTTTTGTCAGTCGCCCCCCCGGAGGTAACCTCCTTGGTATACTTTTCCAACCATTCCAGCACGGGCATATAGAAATTCCTCACATTCTCAGGACGGGATTCTCCTGAAAATTGAAACAGATTTTTTTCGGGATCCAGTGAAACACTTGGGGTGTTTAATGTGGGCTCAATGATAAGCTTTTCCATTATACTATCCATTAATTATGATTTGCATTTTAAAGTATGAGTAAGTCTCATCCAGGGGTGAAAAACTGAAGTTTATATCCACATCGGTCCGAAGGGCCATGGTGATCAACCCCAGGCCTGCACCTCGATCATCCACACCGGCCTCTTTATTGATCACATCCTCGTATAATGATTTCAGTGCTTCATTATCCAGCTGGTTGACCCGGTCGAGCTTAAAGGTGAGATCCCCGATATCATCGTTCAACACCATGTTTCCCGATGTCACCGAATATTGATCTGCCATTCTCTCTACCAGGATCATTGGAGCGACCTTGGGACTGTTGAGATCTGCAGTATTGCTTGCCGCGTACTTGAATATATTGTCAATTGACTCGACGAATGTACTGTAAAGCCTTTTCCTTGCAGGTTTCTTCATTTCATTGAAATCCTTTGCGGATCTCAGCTTATTCAGAAGCTTCTCCATGGTTTCGAAGGTGAAGGAACCCATATAGTATATCAAGGTCTTTGTCTTCGGCATAGAAATACCCGGTCTATTTTCATTCCTGAAGAACAAAGTAACTAAAAAAAAGTCTAATCCGATTGTAACCTTTTAAAATTGAATATATTCGCAATATAACTCCTGTATTATGAGTGAAGCCATTTTAAAAGTTCTGATGCAGCTCTTTGCATTAATTGTTGATATTGATGAAGTTCAGGAAATCAAAGAGGAGGAGCGGGGCATCATCCGGGCCTTCCTTTCCCGCCAGCTCAATGCCGACCTGGTGGACCATTACATGGACGTTTTCGAAGAGTTCCTGGTACTGTATCATCAGAACAGTGTGGATAAAGGCTCCATCAGGAATAAAAAAAGAACCTCCCTGACCGCCGTCAGGATTCTTTCAATTTGTGAAAAGATCAATGAAGAGCTGGAACAGAAACAGAAAGTGTATGTGATCATCCAGTTAATAGAGTACATTGCGTACGGGATCGAAATCCGGGAGACCGAACTGGATTTTCTCTTTACAGTGGCTTCAGCCTTCAACATCCCTGAGGATGAATACCAGAACATCCTGAATTTTGTGATTTTCTCCCTCAAGGAGATCCCCCACAAGGAAAACATCCTGTTGATCAACAACGAGGAATATCCCAGTGTTCCCGGAGCACATCACGTCGTTAATAAGAACCTCCTCGGAGAGATTACCTTTCTGAATATCACCAGCGTAAATACATTCGTGGTACGCTACCGCGGCAAGGAGGACCTGCTCCTGAACGGTCAGCATCTGCACTCCGGGTTGTCCTATACATTTGTGCACGGAGCCTCAATCAGGGGTCCGAACATTCAGCCCATCTATTACACGGATGTGGCCGGGACCTTCTCCAAGGCCACCATTGCCTCAAAGATTTCATTCATCGCCCGCAATGTGGAATTCAGATTCCATAACAGTGATAACGGATTGCAATCTTTTAACCTGCAGGAGGAATCCGGAAAGCTGGTTGGCATCATGGGCGGAAGCGGTGTGGGGAAATCTACCCTCCTGAATGTGCTGAATGGGAACCTGAAGCCCCAGAGCGGGGAGATCATGATCAATGGCCATGACCTTTACCTGGAAAAGGAGAAAGAGAAGCTGAATGGCGTCATCGGGTTTATTCCCCAGGATGACCTCCTGATGGAGGATCTGACGGTATATCAGAACCTCTATTACAATGCCAGTCTCTGTCTGAATGATTACGGAGATGACAAGATCCGGGAAATTGTTAAACAGGTGCTGATCGACCTTGATCTTTATGAGATCAGGGACCTCAAAGTGGGCAAACCGTTGAACAAGGTGATCAGCGGCGGCCAGCGCAAGAGGGTCAACATCGGACTAGAACTGATCAGGGAACCCTCCATCCTCTTTGTGGACGAACCCACGTCGGGCCTCTCATCGGTAGACTCTGAAATGGTGATGAACCTGCTGCGGGAACAGGTGTTCAAAGGCAAGCTGGTGATTGTAAATATCCATCAACCCTCTTCCGACCTGTATAAAATGTTTGACAGGATCATATTCCTGGATAAGGGTGGATACCAGATCTACTATGGCAATCCTTCAGAGGCGGTGGTTTATTTTAAAACAAAAAGCAACCATGCCAACGCCAAGGAGGACCAGTGCATCACCTGCGGGAATGTGGACCCGGACCAGGTCCTTCAGATCATCGAGGCAAAGATCGTCAATGAGCACGGGAAACTGTCCCGAACCAGGAAAGTGAGCCCGAAAGAGTGGTACAAGCACTTTATGGAATGCACCAACTTCCATGTGGCCGACAAACCTGAGAAGAGTGATCTCCCCAAGAATTATTACAGCATTCCAGGGATTGTGAAACAGCTGAAGATATTCTTCATGAGGGATATTCTTTCCAAACTCACAAACCGTCAGTACGTGCTGATCAGTTTGCTTGAGGCTCCCCTGCTGGCCGTGATCCTTGGCTATTTCACCAAATATTTCAGTGGCACATCGGATAACCCCGGGGCCTATGTATTCAGGAACAATGAAAACCTGCCCTCCTACCTGCTCATGAGTGTGATCGTGTTCCTGTTCCTGGGTCTGACCATCAGCTCTGAAGAGATCATCAAGGACAGGAAGATCCTGCAGCGGGAGTCGTTCCTCAACCTCAGCCGATTCAGTTATTTAAACTCGAAGATCCTCATCATGTTCCTGATATCGGCCATCCAGACTATTTCCTATGTCCTGATCGGTAATTTGATTTTTGAGATCAGGGGCATGACCATGAGTTACTGGCTGATCCTCTTCACCGCCTCCTGTTTCGCAAATATGCTTGGCCTGAATATTTCATCGGGGTTGAATTCCGTGATTACCATCTATATCATTGTGCCTTTCCTTTTGATCCCCCAGATACTGTTCAGCGGTGTGCTTGTCAAGTTCGATAAGCTGCATAAAAGCCTTTCAAACTATGAATATGTCCCCTTTATTGGCGATTTGATGACTTCACGGTGGGCATTTGAGGCCCTGGCTGTGGAACAGTTCAAGAACAACAGGTACGAAAAGGAATTCTTTGTATATGACAAGGAGATCAGCAATAAAAAATATTATGTCTCATACCTGATCCCCACCCTTGAGACCAAGGTGAATGACGTATTGCTGAACCTGAACAACGAAGAGGAGAGGGATAAGGTCACTAAGGAACTGGTATTGCTTGAGAATCAATTGGAATCCTTAAAATCCACATTCCCTGAAGTCCCCCTTGATCCAACCGTAACCCTGGATATCAATACTTTTGACGAATCCAAGGCCGAAGCAATGAAAGCCTACCTGAGGGACCTTATGACCCGTCTCAGGCTGAGTATAAAAGATACAAACCTGAAAAAGAACCAGAAACAGTCCGATCTGATCGATCAGATGGGTGGCCTGATTGCCTATACTAAATTCAGGAATGAGTATGACAACAACAGGCTTTCGGAGATCCTTCTCAACAGAAATGCATCCGAGTACTGGATTGAGGTGGACAACCGGCTGATCAGCAAGCATGAGCCCGCTTTCAGGGAACCCACCTCAAATGTGGGCCGGGCTCACCTTTATGCACCGGTAAAGAGGCTTGGGTCATTGACCATCGATACACTCTGGTTCAACGTGATATTCATTTGGTTCACCTCATTCATCCTTTACTTGGCCCTCTATTTTGATCTGTTGAGGAAATTGCTCACCTGGTTTGAGAACATCAGGCTGAGGAAGGGAATCAACGGATAAAGCCACGAAACTGGGGCCCCGCCAGTGTGGTTATTTTCGCCACATATGTGGTATGTCGGCCGCTCCTGAGGAGGGTCCTTTCATCTTTCAATAATTAGTCTGTCCTCCGGTGTGTCAGGATTCTCCGTCGAATAGAAGGCCATCTCAAGGCGGTTCAGTGTGACCGTGCACCGCATGGCACCATAATCCTCGTTAAAACATGCCATGGTGACCACATCCGGATCCATTCGGCCCCCGTTGCAGGCATAGATGCTTTTACCACCCAAACCGTTCACAATGTAATGCAATCCCTCTTCACCGGGTTTTTCCATCCTGGCATAAATATGGTCGTGACCGCAAATGACCACATCCACCCCCCAATCGTAGAAATCCCATTGCATGTAGTCCGTATCGCCATGACTTCCGGGAGAATATGGAGGATGGTGAAAGTAAACGATCCTGAATCTATCTCCCGCTTTTGTAACCTCCTCTTCCAGCCAGCTCCTCTGTTCTATCAGATCGGCATCGGACAATGAATTGATGGAAAAGAACATGGCATGGCCCCAGCTAAAACTGTAATACTCCTCCTTCCCCGGGAGGGTGAAATAATTCAGGTAGGGTTGAAGGCCCCGGCTTCCGCTCCAATCATGATTTCCCGGTGACGGGAAGAAGCGGTTGGTCTTTTCCTCCCGGGCCTTTCCGTTGCAACGATACTCTTCAGGGGCATCATAATTGTAGATGAAATTCCCGTAGAACCGCCCGATATTGCGTTCCAGTGTGGAGTAATCGCCGTATTCATAGTTGTTGTCACCCGTGGTCAGTATAAAGTCAGGGAACCAGGTTTTTACCAGGCTGGCCACCTTCAACTCTGACTCGCTTTGCTTCCCGTAATCACCAATGACCGCAAAGAGTACCGAATCCGCATCTATATTCACAACAATCCCTGGCGGATCGATGAGATCCATGGAATTGCATCCAATCAGGAATGCAAGACCGCACAGGGCCCATATTTTCACAAAGGCATTCAACGTGCTTTCATGTGTCTCATTTTAAATGCCCAGGTTCCCACGATCAGGTATAGCAGGGTGAGAATCACCATTGCCACAATGTCGGGAACCGCATCCCGGATCTCAAGTCCCCTGATCAGCACCTTGTTGAGCGCCTCCACTGCAAATTTGGGAGAGAGGATATCGTTCATCATCACCTCGTGGTTCCCCAGTGAAAAAAGCTTGCCCCCGCTGATGGGGAAAGCTGCCCCGGTAAAGAACATCAGCAGGAAAAGCGGGAAGGTGCCTATAATGGCCACCTCTTTGACGGATCGGCACATGGCAGCCACAATCAGGCTGAAACTGATCATGGAGATGGCCGTGAGTATGGAAATCAGCATGATGAAGCCCAGGGTTCCGGGGATCAAGGTATAACCCAGTGCCATGGCCGTCAAAAGTGCAAGGGTCAGGGACAGGATGGCCAGGATGATCTGAACCAGTGAGATCCCTCCGAGGAATTCCAGTGCAGTCAGCCTGGAAATTTTCAAACGCTCCAGTGTCCTGGTCTCCGGCTCACGCACGATAGCAGCCGATGCCGAAAATATGATCATGATGATCGAAAGGATCAGAAGTCCGGGTACGTAAAGTTCAAACATGGAACGCTCACCGGAATGACCCAGGGTGGTCTCCCTCCACTCCACCGGAAGATTTATCCCCGCTTTGGCCAGCACGAACCTGTTGATCAGCTCCTCCGTCCAGATGGCCCCGATCATATAGGCTGCACTGGTTACATCTCCCACAAGTTCTATCTGTGCTACCGCCCCATTGGTGCTGTCGCCAAGAAAGATGCACCGGGTCAGATCCGCGGGGATAACCACCACCACATCTGCATCTTTTTTGCGCAGCCGTTCAATGGCACTCTCCCTGTCGGTTTCCGTACCATATTGAAGCAGGGGGATTTCAGGTGAGCCTGAGACCAGCGATCCGTAGAATAAAAGGGAATCCCCCAGGTTTATCCTGGTACCGTTCATTTCCATCCCCCGATCCTCATTGACAAGGGTCACCTGATAATGTGGAGTTTCAGTCTCCACCATCAGGTAGTAGATGGCAATGAACAGGGGTGCCATTACCACGATCATGATCAGGATCCAGTAATCCCGGATTTGTTCCCTGACACCTTTAATAAAAACTGCATACCATCTCATGCCCTCAGGCTCTTTCCGGTTAAGTAAATAAACACATCCTCCAGGGTGTTCTCACGAACTTTCATCTCCCTGATTGAAACCCTTTCATTGTCAAGGACCTGGTATATTTCATGGATCCTTGGGACCAGGTTCATGGCCCTGATGAGAAAGACATCACCCTCCATCACCACATGATAGCCCATTTCCTTGAGCCTGTACTCTGTCCTGCCCAGGTCCGACAGGTCAACGGATTGCACCCTTAACTCCAGGATATCCCCCTCCCCTATGGAACGCTTCAGGTTGTTGGGTGTATCAAGCCTGAGCAACCTTCCCGAATCGATGATGGCGACCCTGTCGGCGATCCGTTCAGCCTCATCCATGTTGTGTGTGGTTACGATCACCGTTTTTTCCCGTGAAGTTTCCTTAATGAACTCCCGGACCACTACCCTGCTCTGCGGATCCAGCCCGGCTTCGGGTTCGTCGAAGACCACAATATCGGGATCATGCATCAGGGCAAGGATCACATTCATCCTTCGCTTCATTCCCCCGGATAGTGTCCCCGCAAGCTTGTTTCGCTTCTGCTCCAGGCCCATCCGCTGCAATAGCGCTCCTGCCCTTTCCCGTGCCTCCCTGCCCGGAATACTGTACATCCTGGCACTGAAAACCAGCTGCTCAAAACAGGTAAGTTTGGTCCAGAGTATGTTTTCCTGTGGACAGATGCCCACCCTTGCCCGCACCTCCTCGTTTCCAGCCTCCTCAATGGGCAGGCCATGTATAAAGATCTCTCCCGAAGTGGGCCGAAGCAGTCCGCACATCATCCTGATTGAAGTTGTTTTCCCTGCTCCGTTGGGTCCCAGCAATCCGAAGATCTCACCCTGTTTCACCTGGACCGAAAGGCCGTTCACCGCGACCAGGTTCCTGTATTTCCTGACCACGTTCCTTACTTCAAGGGCTATTATTTCATGGTTGGTTCCGGCATTCATAACATCCTCCAAGTTCGGAAAAACTTTAATACTTTTCTATATTTGTCATTCCGTTACCTAATACCAGCAGAAGATGCCTAGATTGTTTTCACCCGTCGACATTAGCAAAGAAGAGAAGGAGGTCAGGAAGGACTATTTTGACCGTCATACCCCGGTTGTCATCTGTGACGACTCAGCCAGGGAAGGCGAGAAGTTCAGGGTAAAGGTAAGGCTGGGCACCGAATACACCCACCCGGATGAGCCTGATCACCATATCAAGTATGTGCAATTGTGGAACCGTGAGACCTTCCTGGCAGAGGCCCATTTTGCGCCGGGAACAATGGGCAACAATCCCTCACACGTGGAAGTGGATTTTTTCATTGTGCCGGGGCCGGTCAGTTTGAACCTTTCTGCCATGGCAGTCTGTACAAAACACGGATTGTGGCAAAGCAACCCCAGGGAGGTGTCCATCATAAAAAACTGATCCTCTGATTATTACAGGCTAATTTAAAAGCTCTTCTGTCTCTTCGATCTCCTCATACCCTGAGGTCCCGATCCATGAGACAAATGCGATCTTCCATTCACCATCGATCTTCTCCAAAAAACGAACCTGGATGCTGTTGATCTCGGTCACATCATCATCGTACTCGGAGATCCATTTCTGATCACATACCACGAAGGCTGTACTTGGGTAGATCTTCATCCGGTAGTTAAATTTCTTGACCGATATGTGCAGGTCAGGACTCAGATCATCCTCGGTTTCATCGCTGATCAGGTGCCTTCCCACTTCGTCCCATCCCTCGAGGAACACATAGTTATCGGCCCCGGCGGTCAGCCTCATGTTCAATGAGTCATGCACATGGGTTGCATAGACCGCTTCAAAATCCCGCTCCAGGTAGGCATCTGTTTCCCTGTTGATCACTTTAATAATGGCTTCCTTTTCCTTTTCATAATCGAAAGAATCCTGACAGCCGGTGATGGCCCCTGCGATGATGGCCAGCAAGCAAAGAATTTTGTATTTCATAATATCAGATTTAAATGAATGGCTGGTGAATGTAGACCCCGTCCAACCCTGATATGCAAAATACAACAATGCCTTATTAAAGTCAATTTATTATTACATTTGCTTTGGTGAAATTGTGCGCTTTCATAGGACTAATCCTGTTCCTTTTTTCAGGCCAGAATCATGCCAGGGATCCCTTACATCCCATGCCGGAAGGGGGTGTGCTTGACCTGAGAAACACCACCTTGGATGATCATTCCCTTTACAGCCTGAACGGTGAGTGGTGCTTCTTCTGGGAGAAACTGGTCACCCCTGAAACCTATGCTGAGGAAAAAAATCAGGGAAATGAAATCCTGGTGCAGGTTCCATCCTATTTCACCAATTACCGCATCCAGGGAAAGGCCTTACCGGGAATGGGATACGGGACCTACAGCCTGACCATCCTGTTGCCCGAGAACAACAAGTCTCCCCTCTGTTTCGACATCCCCGTATTCGATGTGGCATTCAAGTTCTACCTGAATGATCTGGTCATCGGATCCAATGGCAGGGTGGGTACCTCAAGGGAGGAGGAAGAGCCCTGGTACGAACCTTCGAGTTTTTGTTATATCCCCGAAAACGACACCCTCCAGGTTCTGATCCAGATCTCAAATTTCCACCACCGGAGGGGGGGATTCTGGAAATCTGTCTTTATCGGCGGCCCGGACAAGGTGCTGGAAAGTATGGAACGCTACAGGATGTATAGCTATTCCACCAATGGGATCCTGTTTTTCTTTACGCTGTTCTTCTTTCTTTTCTGGATCGTCTCCAGGGGGCAGATCCATATGTTGTTGTTTGCCCTCACCGCCCTTGGAATACTTTTGAGATCTGTGAATACAGGTCTTTACACCTCCAACGCCTTCCTCTATACACCCTGGGCCTGGCAGATCCGCATGGAATACTTTGGATCCTACATGGCTTTTGTGTTCGGGATGATGTTCCTGCACCACACATTCCCAAAGCGCTACATGAAGCAGGTGATCAGGGTCAATACGGCCCTCTTTACCCTGGCCAGCATATCCCTCTTTATTTTGCCGGTTGACAAATTTACCTACGAAATGCTGCTGTATCAGCCACTCATTCTGATTTTTCTACTTCACTACCTGGTCATCAGCCTGATGGGCATCTTCAGGAAAAGGATCATCGATATCATTTTCTTTGTCTCCCTGGCCTTCTTTTTCTACACCCTTGTAAACGATATCCTGCTCGCCAATTCAGCAGGGGCCATCCACAACAATTACCTGACGCATCTCTCGTTCGAGCTGTTTATCTTTGCGATGGCCGTGATGATCATTATCCAGTGGGTCGGGAATTATAAGAAACGAATCCAGCTTGAGTCATCCCTCCGATTTAAGAATAAAGTGCTCTCGGTGATCGCCCACGATCTGAAAAACCCGGTGGCCAGTGTGGCTCAGTTCGCTGATCTTCTGGCTACAAAACCTGCACTGGCAGAGAAAAAAGAGTTCCTGGACTCCCTCCAGGAATCGTCCCAGGCGGCAGTGAACCTGCTTGACAACCTGCTTTACTGGGGAAGGAGCCAGACAGATGAACTTAAAGTCTCACCGGTGAACTTTGAAGTGGACCAGCTGTTTAAGGAGGTGGAGTCATTGTTTCTCCACATGGCCCTGCAGAAGGAACTTGATCTCCAGACTGAATGTGCACCGGGGATCACGGTATTTGCCGACAAGGCCCTTGTGAACATGGTGGTCAGAAATCTTGTATCAAACGCCGTGAAATTCACTCCCAGAAAAGGAACGATCAGGATCAGCGCTCAACGGGAGGGCACGGGGGTAAGATTCTCGGTGAGTGATTCCGGCGTTGGCATTAAAGAGGAGATCCTTGAAATCCTGGAAACTGAAGGGCACCTGGATTCTTCTGAAGGTACGGAGCGGGAGATGGGGACAGGACTTGGTTTGCAGCTGGTGAAGGACCTGCTGGAAAAGAACGGAGGAAAATTGATCATTGAGAGTCAGCCCGACCAGGGGTCCACATTTACATTTATATTACCCACATCAACTAAAGGCGAATGAAAATCATCAAGAAGAAGGAAATTGAGGAGAGGAGCAACAGGATCCTCCTGGTCAGGAAAGAGCAAAACCTGAGTGAATATGTACCTGATGCGAAACAACGGAATTACGTGCAGGAGCGGTTGAACCTCAAAAAGGAGGTTGCCCTTTTAAACCAGCTGGACCACCTGGTGATCATCAGGGTCCTGGGCCAAACAGACGAGCCCAAAAACAACAGGCTGGAAGTTGCAAGAAAGGCCGGATTTGAGGTACATCCCATGTTGAATGACCATGATGTGGATTCCGTTGATGTGGTGAACTGCGGCGTAGAACCTGAAGAGTGTGTGGCTTTTGCCGAAGGACTTGCTCTCACCGGTTACCAGTTCCTGAAATATATGACAGGCGAAAAAGAGAAACAGAATAAACTTGAAAAAATCTTCCTGGTGGATGAAGCCCTTACCGGTGATCAGGTGGATAAACTGAACCACGTGGTTAAGGCCGTTTACCTCACCAGGGACCTTGTGAATGAGCCCCTCTCCTTCCTCACGGCTGTCCAGCTTTCCCTTGAGATTGAAAAGATGGGGAAAGAGGCAGGATTTGAGGTGGAGGTATTTAACAAGAAAAAGATCGAATCACTTAAGATGGGAGGACTGCTTGCGGTGAACCGGGGGAGCCTTGACCCGCCTACCTTCTCCATACTTACATGGAAACCCGAAGATGCGGTGAATAAAAACCCTCTGGTGCTGGTGGGTAAAGGAGTCGTATTTGATACCGGGGGACTCAGCCTTAAACCCACCCATGACTCAATGGATTACATGAAATGCGACATGGGTGGGGCAGCGGCCGTGGCCGGGGCCCTTTATGCAGTGGCCATGAACAGGCTCCCGGTATGGGTGGTGGGGCTGATCCCTGCCACTGACAACCGGCCCGATGGAAATGCCTATGTGCCCGGTGATGTGGTTACCATGTACGATGGCACCACGGTGGAGGTCCTCAATACAGATGCTGAAGGCAGGATGCTTTTGGCCGATGCGCTCAGTTATGCGAAAAAGTACGGCCCTGAGCTGGTCATTGAACTCTCCACCCTGACCGGGGCTGCCCATGCAGCCATCGATAAATACGGCATAGTGGGAATGGGCAACGCCAGCCGTGAAGTCATGGATAACCTAAAGGAGAGTGGGGAATATACCGCTGAAAGAATCGCGGAATTTCCTTTCTGGGACGATTACAAGGAACAGCTAAAATCAGAGATCGCAGACCTGAAGAACATCGGGGGAAAATATGGCGGGGCGATTACTGCCGGTAAGTTCCTTGAGCATTTTACCGATTATCCCTATATACACCTTGATATTGCAGGACCCTCCTATAACAAGTCAGCTTATAATTACAGGGGATTGGGAGGAAGCGGAGTTGGGGTCAGGATCCTATACAACTACCTGCTGAACAGGTCAATTTAACCATTCAATCCATGAGCGGAAAAATCAAAATCGGAATATCCCAGGGAGACATCAACGGGATCGGCTATGAGGTGATCATGAAAACCCTGATGGACCAGCGCATCAGCGAAATCTGCACGCCTATTATTTACGGGTCCCCCAAAGTGGCTGCCTATCACAGGAAAGCCCTGGATATTGAAAATTTTTCTCCCACGGCCATTAACTCACCCGAAGAGGCCAAAGGCAACAGGTGCTATATAATCAACTGCATTGACGAAAACATCAGGGTAGAGCTTGGGAAATCAACGGAAAGTGCCGGTATTGCCTCTTTTACTGCACTGAAAACTGCCACGGATGCACTTGAATCGGGAAAGATCGATGCCCTGGTAACCGGGCCCATCAACAAGCAGAATATCCAGCATTCAGAATTCAATTACAGCGGTCATACTGAATACCTTCAGGCGCGATTCAGGGTGGATGAGGTCATGATGCTGATGGTGGGCGACCTGCTGAAGGTGGGACTGGTGGCGGGTCATGTACCCATATCCCGGTTAAGCTCCCTGATCACCGTTGAATTGATCCTGGAAAAGCTGAAGATCCTCTCCCGCTCCCTGCTCATGGATTTCGGGATCAGGAATCCCCATATTGCCATTTTGGGTTTGAATCCCCATGCGGGGGACAACGGGTTGCTGGGTACAGAAGAGACGGAGGTGATCATCCCGGCCCTGGAACAGGCAAAGCGCGCCAACATTTCGGTATTTGGCCCCTTCCCTGCCGATGGTTTCTTTGGAGCAGGACGGTTTAATAAATATGATGCAGTCCTGGCCATGTACCACGACCAGGGCCTGGCTCCTTTTAAAGCACTGAATATGGAGACCGGGGTAAATTTTACTGCCGGCCTTCCGGTGGTCCGGACAAGCCCCGCACATGGAACCGCCTTCGAACTGGCAGGAAAGAACGAGGCTTCTGCCACCTCATTCAGAAATGCGATCTATCTGGCCATTGACATCGTGCGCAACAGGGAGCTTTATAAAGAAATCTCACGGGATCCACTTCCTGCGGGAAGGACCAGTTTGGATGGAAAAGATGAATCCCCCGAAGACCTTGAAAGTTCCTGACAGCCGCTTTGAATCTCAGGGCCGGGTTCGGTTCAGGCGCTGGTCAAAGAAGAAATGGGCAGTCCTGGCCACTTTTCACAAGGTCATCCTCATCGGAACCCTTTGCTTCAGTTACAATCTGGTGGCACAGGAAACCGAAGGTGTCAGGATCGACACCAACCGGGTAGGGATCCACCTGGAACTGGAAGAGGTTGAGGCGGTAGCAGATTCTCCGTTTCAACTTGAAAACACCTCCTTGAAACCGCTGGTAATCGTCACCCGGCAGGATATCGCCGCAGCGCCGGCAGGTTCCATAGATGACATCCTCGAGTATTTGCCACAGGTGGATATCCGGAACCGCGGAAAATTCGGGACACAGGCGGATCTGAGTATCCAGGGGGGATCATTCGATCAATCCCTGGTCCTTCTGAACGGGCTCAACGTTTCGGATCCGCAGACGGGTCATTTTCACCTGAATCTCCCGGTGGAACTCTCCGCCATCCACCACGCGGAACTGGTGGCCGGATCGGCTTCACGCAGATTCGGGACCCACGCGTTCAGCGGTGCCGTGAACCTGGTGACCCTTCCCTATGACTCCAGCGGGTTCAATTCGGGTTTTACATATGGACAGCATAACTACTACAGGGCATACCTCAACACAAACGTAAGCGGGAAATATGTTTCCACAATGACCTCCATCGGTACCTCGGGCAGTGATGGCTACCGGGAGAACACCGATTTCCGTTCCACCAATATTTTCTTCCACTCGTCTGCTTCGCCTGGAAATTTACACGCCGATCTGATGATGGGCCTCAATACCCGGGCCTTTGGCGCCAATGCATTTTATACACCCAGGTTCGCCCGCCAGTACGAGGAGACCACCACCGGGCTGACAGGGATTAAAGTCTCGCTCAAAAAGCGTCATTCCGAATTCACAATGAATGGCTACTTCAGGGTAAACAAGGATTATTTCGTGCTGGACCGGAATGATCCCTCTTTTTACAGAAATGATCACATGACCAGGGTTGCCGGAACCGGACTGGAAGGGCGTTTCTCTACCAGGGCAGGGATCACCCACAGCGCGCTCCAGTTCAGGCGCGAGTCCATACTCAGCACCTCCCTCGGTGAGCCCGTAGAACCTGTGGCATCAATGGCTGGCGGGGATGAGATCACTTACACCCATGGCCATGCGCGGAACCATTTGCACTGGAACATCAATCAGACCCTGGAAAAGGGCTGGTTTTCCCTGGACGGGGGCATCCTGCTCCATATGAATTCAGACCTGGAATTCAAACCCTATGTGCTGCCCGGACTGGATATCCGTTTTATCCTGCCCCACAGCATCACTATCTTCACTTCTGTGAATCGTTCCATGAGGCTCCCGACTTTTACGGACCTTTATTACCAGGGCCCCACCAATGTGGGCAATCCGGCCCTGCTCCCGGAACGTGCCACGACCTATGAACTGGGCGCGGCATGGCAGGGAGCGGTGTTTCGGGCCGCAGTGAATGGATTCTACAGGCAGGGACGGGAGCTGATTGACTGGGTATGGATGGAGGATGAGAAATGGCACACCATGAACCTCACCGAGGTGGATGCACTGGGGGGTGATCTCAGGGTCGATTATTCCCCGGGGACCATGGCGGGGGATCCCCTCGCCCTTGAAAAATTGAGTTTCTCCTATACCTTCACCCGCCTTACCAGGGTCTCGGATGAGGTGATTTCACGATACCTCCTTGACAACCTGAGGCATAAAGTGGTAATGGCGACCAGGTTCACACTGGTCAGGAACCTCTCACTGTCGGTTATTCTCAACTTCCAGGACAGGAACGGCAGTTTCCTGAAATACGATCCTGCCACCGGGAACTCAACCCAGCAACCTTATGATCCATTTCTCCTGGTGGATACAAAGATCACCTACTCATTCGGAAGGTTTCATCTTTTCCTGGAAGCCAATAACCTGATGGGTGTGGAATACTATGACCTCGGGAACGTGGTCCAGCCCGGAAGATGGAGCATGGTGGGAATTGAGATCCGCTGACCGTCAATCGTACCTGTATACCCTCTTCTGGTTGTAAACAAACTGGAACAATTGATCATCCACCGGAAAACAGAACATGTAATAGACCGCTTCATTGTGGACGGGGAAATAGACATATCCGCTGGCCACCTTGCCTGAAGGTAAAAGTCCCCGGCGCATTATCTCCTCTTCCACAATCTCTTTTTCTGAACGGATATCCACGATCCCTGCCTCCAATTGCCGATCATTGGCTGCATAGGTTTCTGCTGTCCCCAGGGTGTTGAATACACCATCCACAATATAACCCGGATTCTCGGTGGCAATGAAGGCGGAAGTGTGGGCCAGGATCCCGATGCCGGCCTCCAGGATTCCCAGGAAGACATTCATCTGCTTTTTCTCTTCTGCTTTCTCCAGGGTTTCATCATAATGGTGCAGGATCCGCTCGGGATGAAGGGCCATCCTCGGAGGTAACATGGAGGAATCGGCCGAGACACTGTCAAGCAGCACGTAATAGAAATCGGAAGGATCCAGGGTCAGATCACGGGGGGTCCTGTTGATCACCACAAAGTCGAAAACCAGGTGCTCTCCCTGAATCCCGTCAAAACCAAGTTCCACATCTATGCTGTCGTTACTCAGGGGAATATACTCCCGGCCCATGGCAAAATTTCCTTCGGGTGCCTCCGGGGTGATCTGGGTAACCAGCCTGGGAGCCACACAGGAAGAGAGCAGAAGGGCACCGAGCAAAAGGGCATGCGTTTTTTTCATGCGGCATGGATTGTGGTGACAGGATAAATGTCACAAAAACCCTGCCGAAAAAACACTATCCGATCATGGAACGATACTCATCGGCCGGTATCAGCTCCTTCAGCTGCTCCGGATCGGAGAATTTAATCCTGATCATCCATCCCTCTCCAAAGGGCTGGGAATTCACCAGCTCAGGGGTGTTTTCCAGTGCAGGATTCACTGCCACAATCTCCCCGTCAACCGGCATGTAGAGATCCGAAACGGTCTTAACCGCTTCAATGGTCCCAAAGGTATCCCCTTTGGAAAGGACCTCTCCTTCGGTTTCGATTTCAATAAAAACCACGTCACCCAGCTCTCCCTGGGCAAAATCGGTCACTCCAACCACAACCTCGTCACCTTCCACTCGGATCCATTCATGTTCAGAAGTGTACTTCAGATCATCGGGTACGTTCATAATGAAAATGTTAGTGCTCACATTTTGAGCGTTAATATGATGGCGGGCCGGTTTGTCAGAGTCCTGTGCTCCCTGCTCCTCCAACACCCCAACCTCCTTTCAAATGTAACACTTTTCAAAATATTTCAGGACCTGCTAAAGATCATATATTGGCCCTACAATGTAAAGGTCAAACTGAATCCCACGTTGTAATTGGCATTGGGATAACTATTTGAAATATAAGGCGTTGTAAGGCGCTGGTCGTAGAATGCCCGGATGGTGAATTTATCGCTCAACATGTAGTCAGCCGTAGCTTTCAGGCTGAAAATACGCTGTCCTGCTGTGATTTCGCTACCGGAGATATCCTCCAGCTTGCGGATCACTGTCCGGTTGTTTCGCATGGAAAAATCCAGCCTGATGTTGAGATCACTGCTGAACTCCTTCTGGTTGATGATCAGTGGGACTTCATTGAACCTGTATCCGGCCCCCACAATAAACTCCCCGCTGTTTACCTCATTCACCTGGGTATTGGCCATATTCATGGCCACGGTGCGGGATCGTTTATATTCGATGCGGGTGGTCAGGCTGTTCTTCCAATCCATATTAAGATCCAGAAGCGGACTGAAATTCTCATTGATGCTCACCGTATTGATATTCTGTTCCACCATGAAGTTCCCCTGGAGGTCCAGGGCAATGGGGACACCGTTGATGGTATCATAGAGATAGAAAGGGTTGCTGATGAAGGATCCCACACTGTATGTGGAACGGTAGGAATGGTTCATGACAATGGAGTTCACCACCTTTTGCAACGCCTCGATCTTCCCCAGCCCGTCGAAACGCACCTGCCAGTTGGGCATGATTTGCAGGATCGATTTGATGGCATTGAGTGAGATCCTGCCGGGATCTCCCCCGCCATACGCTGCAAGAAAGGCCGGGATCAGTACTTCCTGGGAGGTGGGACCGTAGCCCTGGTAGTAGCCGGCCGAATCCTTGTCAAGGCGGACCCCTGTCCTGTCATAATATTCATTGGCCAGCCTCAGGGATACCTCCTTGCGGTACTCATTCTTCAATAATCCAAAGGTCTGGGAGGATTCGACCTTGTCGTCGATCCTTTCAAATGCGGTTCCCAACGAGATATAGGACATGCTGAAATTTCCGCTGTAGACCCTGCCCCTGGCGGTATCGGAAGGAAGATTCCCAAATTCATCAGCTGTATAATATTCCGCAAGGTTGGAGGCAAACATCCGGTTGGCGGTCAGGTCGATTTTCAACCCGTTAAATGGCTCGATATTGGCCCTTGCGGTGAATCGATCCGTCTGACTGAGCGTGAAGGGTGTGTTCAGATTCTGATCCGTGGTGAGCAGGTTTCTCCGGAAGGCCTCCTCTGCAATGTATTCATTCTGCCATCCTGAAATGAACTCCCATCCCGGTGCCATCTGGCCCTGGTAGCTCTGCATCCCAAAATAACTGGTGCCAGGGAGGTATCCTGGAAGGAATGTGCCCCCGCTCCGGGAGTAGGTGATGTTGAATGTCCGTACGCTCATCAGGATCCGAACGGTTGACTCGGCAATGAAAATAAGTGGATTGGGTCCCTTCTGCAGGGTTCCGGTAACCCTTACAGTGGCACTCCTGACCGCTTTCTCCGAAGTAATCCTCACCCGGGTATCACTGAGGATCTCGGTGGTAACCTCCACGGGCTGGTTGTTTTCGTCCAGCACCTCCACGGTGACGTTCTCGGTCCTCAGGTTATGGGGGACATACCTGCCCCGTCCCTCGCGCAGGTAAAGATTATCCTTGGTGTATATCTTGGTCTTTGTCCGGGTCTCGCTCTCCCGCTCCCTGGTCCGGGAATTCCTGTATTTGTCGTTGATCCGCTTCAGGTAGGGAATTTTGTTGTAGAGGTTGACAAAGTTCAGCTGTCCGTTAAGCTGGATGGTGTTGGAGTTTTTAATGCTGTTTCCAAGGTTTATGGGACCAAATTCAGGATCATCCGGGATGATGGGTCCCACATCCCAGCCGTAGGTTCCGCTGTACCTGGCATTGGCACTGGTCCAGTCAAGCAGGGGTATTTTGTTGATGGGAATGGTATAAGAGATATCAAACTGGTGGATATAATTGGTTGTCCGGCCCCCTGCAAGGATGCTCCGCCACAACGAATCCCTGTAGATCTCATATCCGTCCAGATCCCTGTTCCACCTCCCCTCGGGTTCATCGATCCTGGCTATGTTTGTGGAGGAGAAATCGAACCTGAGGTTTCGGGTCAGGTCGAATTTAAGGTCAAAATAGCGGTTCCAAAGAAAATCCTTCTTGAAGGTGGGCGATACGATAAAACCTGGATTATTGATGTTCCTCACCTGCTTTTCGAGGTAATAACGGTCCATATCGGTCCTGAAGGAGACCCGGGAAGGGGTATAGTTGAAATTAAAGTCCTTGATCAACCGGAGCCATTCGCTGTTCATCCATTTCACCGACTTGAGGGGCTGGACATTCCGTGGCCTGGTATTGAAATTATAGCTGATATTTCCCCTCACCTTCCTCGTGTTGTAGAAATCCAGGTTGGGGCTCCTGCTCACCATTTCATTCAGGGAAAAACTGGCGGACCAGTTGGAGAGGCTGTAAAAATGTTTCTGGGTGCCGGCCTTGTTCATTCTCACATTGGTCACTGCAAATGACTTCCTTTCCACCATATCCCTGGCATTCCTGATAATGGAATCCCGCTCCGTCTCGGTGGCGGCATCCTCGATGGCCTCCTTCAGGGGGATATCAGGATCCAGGGGATTGTACTCCGGATTGACAATGGCCTTTGAGTAACTGGCAAAGACCGGGATATTGACCCCCGATTCCTGCTTGAAGAACTTGCCCATCTGCAGATTGGATGAAATATCATACTGGATGATCTGCTCACGCTGCCGTTCCTGCACTTTCTGTTCGATGCTTCCGAAGCCGGGTTGACTGGTGTTACCGGCAACGGTGATGTTTCCAAAATCGGCCAGTTTCAGGGTGGCCCTTCCAATGGCGGCCCACCCTCCTTTTTCATTGAAATCGGTCAGTCGCAGTTCATTGAGCCAGATCTCACCTGATTTAGGCAATCCGTCATCCTGCCCGTAGGGATTATTGCCCGCTTTGGGATTGCGCACCCCGATCATGATGGTGCGGATGCTGCTCATGTTTGGATTCCCGGAGACAGAGATTCTATTTCCCTTTGTATCCAGTATGGAATAAACCGAGTTCACGGATACTTCACTTTCAGGATCGGCCATGGCCCTGTTCCGGGCTTGCTTCACCTCCTTAAACTGGTCCAGTTCAATCTCAAATTTATTCCCTTCGGGCCATACGATAAAACGGTCGCTCTCGCTGTCATTGTCATATTTGCCTGGTGGGGTGAGTTTCATGGGAACCTCGTATTCATAATAGTTATCCTGGTAATCGGTCCCGAGCCTGATGAACGCCACCAGCTCATTCTGCTCAAGAACGGTGCCCGGAATGGCCTCGGCATGTGCCTCCATCCTGATCTTTTTATACTGCCGGATATCCAGCTCCGTGTTTTTGTAAGCTGCCCGGGCATCTCCGTCAGCCAGTTCACGAACCTTCAACACAATGGATTGCTCATTCAGCTGCCTCAACTGTGGCTGGGTAGGGTCAATCTGGCGGGTAAATCCCGGAGGCAACACGTAGTTCACAGGTTCTTTTCCCGCATTCTCCTCGATGTTGACCGCCGAAATAGCCAGTGCCCCTTCGGGGGGTTCTACCCCCGTCCAGCTTTCACCACCCTGGGTGAATGGCAGGGCGTATCGCCTCCACTCTCCCCTTACCAGGTCCATCCTGGCGAACCTGAGAAAAGTGGTGTCCTCAAAACCGGTCATGAACATCCGCATAAACCGGATGGTCTTAAAATCTGAGATATCACCCACCGTAGTCTCGTAGTTGTATATGGGGATGCGAAACTGGTACCAGGTCACATCCGCCTTTTTACCATTTTCATAGGTGACCCGGTCCACCACTTTGTCCACGATGTTGTTCCTTCCCACCTCCAGTTCATTCCTGTTCAGGTCCACACGGTATACAAAATAGCTCTCACCTTCGCTCAGGGTATTGTCCCGGTTGATGTCCTCAATATCGGGAAGGGAGGTTCCAGAGGTGGGATAGGATTCAGGATTATCAATGTCGCTTGGGGAGTTTCCTTCATGATTGTTATAATCCTTGTAGCGGCTCAGGATATCCAGCTGCTCCGCATCGCTTTGTGAGCTCCTGTAATACCTGTAGTTATCCGATGAAGGGTCCGACCGGATAGCCTCCCGGGTTGCACTGGTGATGCGTCCCGCATTGAAAAGATCGTCGATCTGGTTCAGGTAATCATCCGGTTTTTCGGAGAAATATTGCAGCTCCGCCTCAGTGGAGAGGCCGTCAAGCCCCACATCCTGGTATTTTCTGGTTTCATCTCCTGCGCTGAAACCCTGAACCAGTGACTGCGTAAGGGGAACCCTGCCCCAGACAGTGGTGTCCACCTTTTCAATGACATTGGAAGTGGGCAGCCCGTTCTCAAAGGTTTTTCGGGAATCTTTCAGCACATCTTCCGAAATGTTCCCCAGGTTAAAATAGAGTTGACCCCCATTGTGGTCGGGCATTTCCGCAAAGGGATCCATAAGCCAGAATTCGATGAATTCCACATTGGCCTGTTCAAAATCACTGGAGTAGATTTCCCGCATGACGCCACCCCACCGCCGTGTGGGTTCAAGCAACTTTCCGTCTTCATCGATCCGTTGGTAGTCATAGTTATAGGGGCCCCGTTCCCTTGGATAATAGGCCATATTCAGGACTGAGATCCGGGTGGGAATCCCATTGGGATTCTCCTTGTTGGGAAAGATGTCCTGTTCATACAATTCATACACATATGCACTTGACTGGAGGTCAGGATTGGCCTTGATATAATCGGGGGTCCTGGAATCGTTGTTCACAAAGAGCGGGTCAATTTGGTACCAGGCCATTTTGGCCCTGCCGTATCCGTAGGCCCTGTTATTATTGAGCTCCGCTTCAGGGAAGAAACCCCTGGGTGTACTGGCCAGTTTCCAGGATGAGAATTGCTTCAGGTCAATGGAGGTTTCACTTCCCTCGAAGTCATCGATATAGGCATTCCCCTCCTTTTCAATGGCTTTTGAATGGCCCGGGATTAGCTGGGCAAACTCACCCACCACCGTGAGAGAGGAAGGGGCCTTCGTCTCAAGGAAAGGCAACTTGTCCACCAGGGTGGTGATCAGCTGCGATTCGGTGCTGTAACTTCCGTTCAATCCCCAGATGGTATTGGAGATGGGTTCATCCCCGATATTCACTTTCTGGGTCAGGGGCCGTTCGGTAAGGTGCATGGCCGTCGCCCCGAGGGTGAAGTTGTCGGAGATCTTGTAATCCAGGTGTGTCCCCACCAGGGTTTTGGTCTGGAAATTGAAAAGCGACTGGTTCTCAAGGGAGATGCGAATGGGTGTCCCGGACTCGAGGATCCCCTGGTTGATGATGGTCACCCTTCCCAGCATGTAGTCCACAGTGAAATCCTGTCCCTCCACCAGTTCCCTTCCCCCGGCGGTCACTTTCACCGATCCCTGGGGCACGTTCATGGCATTGAGCATAATCTCCGAACTGTTGGAAGAGGAGTATTCGCCCGCGATCAGGAATTTATTCTTTTCAGCGATCTGCTGTGCCTTGGTCTTGGTGGAATCGTAAAGTTCCTGGAACACATACTTTTCTATGGCTCTGTCCACATTCTCCCCTTCCAGGCTGTCACGGAGGATATTCGCCAGGTCCGAGCCGAAAGGTTCAAGCAGTGTGAAGAATACCCTGCCGTTGGAGGGATTGATGGTCACCCCGTTCATGAAGTCGAAGATCCCGTCAGGATAAGGATCCTGCTGGGAGTTCATGTTATCCAGGTTGAGCAACCGGATCAGGATGGACTTGTTCAGGTTGCCATCGGGGAGGTAGTTGATGGCGTTCCCGGTTTTGTCATCCCTGTAAAGCACATCCAGCGTGAAATCCTCCTGGCTGACCTGGTATGCTCCCAGGGCATAGACGTTTTTCATCATCAGCGGCCAGGCGTAGCTGTTGGGGGTGAAATTGGTAGGTTTCATGAGCTTCAGGATCAGGGAGGAGGGAGCGCTGATCCCGCTGGACTGTGATAATTCCCCCACCTGGAAAGTCTGTCCCCGGTAGGTATATTCATAGGCTACCGCCAGGATCTCATCGGTATTGAGGGCCGTATTCAGAGAGATATAACCCAGTTTTTCGTTAAAGGTGTACTCCCTGGGTGAGAGCAACCTGGCATTTTCGATCTTTTCGAAATCCACCCCGAGTACCAGGCTGGCATCTTCCAGTTCACCGGTCGCATTCTTGATGTCCCTGATGGCCGAATAGGTGGTCGTCAGCTGCTCATAGGCATCATTGAGCGGGTTCCTGGGATAATCACCGGTCTGGCCTGAATTGCGCTGAAAGAGATCCGACCGGGGCTCTGATTCACCCAGGTCATTGACTGCCACAATGTTCCGTGAGTTTTCAAAATTCGTGGTCTTGTTGGTGACCCAGACCTCCATCCGGGTGATGGAGACATCGGAGGTGATGATGGGCAACCTGGCGAGTGCCTTGTTGTAATTGTCGCGAAAATACTTGGAGAGAAAGAAGTGCTTGTTGGCATCATAGTCATCCACTGTGACCGAATATTCAGTGAGCTGTGCACCGCCCTGCACATTGATCACAGAGGACTCTCCCCGCTGTTGGGAAAAGACACTGGTTACCCTGAGTTTGCCGAATTGAAGTTCGGTCTTCAATCCAAAAAGACTCTGGCTCCCGGTGATCAGGGAGCCGGGAAGGGGCATGTTCACATTTCCCGCTTCGATTTTCTTGATGATCTCGTCCTCTTTCCCTGAATATTCCAGCTTGGTCTGGTTTTCGAAATCGAAGGTGGCTTCTGTATTGTAACTGATGTCCATGGCCATCTTATCCCCGATGGAGCCGGCCACGTTCATGATGATCTTTTCATCGAAGGTGAAGGAAGGAACGCTCCTCAGCCTTTCACTGATGTTGGGATTATCCTGTTTTGACAGGTTAAATCCAAAAATCAGCTCCGCACTTCCCGACGGGACAATATTGATGGTATTGGAGCCAAAGAGTTTATCAAAGGCCTCCCCCCCCACCTGGAGGGGCGGAATAAATGAGAGCTGCTGGTCAAGGGAGGCCCCGCTGGATTTGATTCGCCAGTACTCGTTCACCTGCTGATCAAATTCATACCGCTGGAACTCCTCCTTGGTCATCGTGGAGGGATTGCGGTAATTCCAGCTCCCGATGGTCTCCGTAAAGACATATTTCCGGGTCAGCGGATCATAAATAACCTGGGATTTGATATTGGACGGATTCTGCAGATAGAGCGGCGAATGGAATCCCGAATAGCTGAAGGGATAGGAACCTCTGTCCGTGAACGGGTAATGGAGTGTCGTATCCTGGGCATTTACTCCAAAAGCCAGCAGAATTCCAAAGACAATCAGGGATATGTGATTATACCAACGGCTCACTACATTAACTTCAAGGCAGCCTTCACCACCTCCTCCACAGAAAGTTCCGGCTCCTTTGATAAAATGCGGGTCAGGATCTTCTCCACGTTCTTCTTTGGAAAACCCAGCGCTACTAAAGCAGATAACGCTTCATCGCGACTTGTATTGTCCTTGGAAAAGAATAATTCGTCAATACCTGCACCTTTACCAACCTTATCTTTCAGGTCCACGATGATCCTTTGGGCAGATTTGGCTCCGATCCCTTTGATCCCCTGTAAAACAGCAACATTCCCGGCCAGAATGGCCTGGGTTACCTCCTCGGGGGAGAGAGAAGAAAGGATCAGCCTGGCCGTATTGGCTCCTATCCCCGATACGGAGATGAGTGACTTAAAGATCTCCCGCTCTTCCCGTCCGCTGAACCCGTAAAGCAGCTGCGCATCCTCCCTGACCACAAAGTGCAGGTAGATCCTGCCATTGTGCTGGTTGCTTACCTGGCTGTATGTAAAAACCGAAATGTGGATAAAATAGGCAAGAGGTCCTGCCTGGACGATCAAATGGGCTGGTGATTTTTCAACAAATTCCCCCTCGATGAATTCATACATACCTTTGTTTTTGGTATGCTAATATAACAATACTCTTCGGGATATTTTAACCCGGAGTTATTGTTTGGGAAAGCTAAAAAGGCCAGCTGGTTTCTCAGGCATCCCGAAGAGACCTACAGGGTCTTCTTCATCTCGGTCTCCTCGTAAGACTCGACCATGTCGCCCACCTTGATATCATTGAAATTTGCTATGTTCAGGCCACACTCAAGTCCGGATACCACCTCTTTGGCATCATCCTTGAAACGCTTGAGGGATCCCAGTTCTCCGCTGTAGATCACAATACCGTCCCTGATGAGCCGCACCTTGGAGGATCGCTTGATTTTTCCTTCCCGGACCATGCATCCTGCAATGGTGCCCACCTTGGTGATTTTAAATGCTTCTATGATCTCCAGGGTACCAATGATCTCCTCCTTGATCTCCGGCGAAAGCATCCCTTCCATGGCGGCTTTCACCTCCTCGATGGCATCATAAATGATGGAATACAGGCGGATGTCAATCTGTTCCTTCTCGGCAAGTTTCCTTGCACTCAGGGATGGCCTTACCTGGAACCCGATCACAATGGCATTGGATGCTGCGGCCAGGAGAATATCAGATTCCGAGATCTGTCCCACCGCCTTGTGCTTGATATTCACCTGGATCTCCTCGGTCCCAAGTTTGATCAACGAATCCGACAATGCTTCGATGGACCCGTCCACATCTCCTTTTACGATAATATTCAACTCCTGGAAGTTCCCGATGGCAATGCGTCGTCCGATTTCATCAAGGGTGATGTGTTTGGTGGTGCGCAGTTCCTGTTCACGCTGCAACTGCTCGCGTTTGTTGGCAATCTCTTTGGCTTCCTTGTCGGTACCCATGACATTGAAGCTCTCCCCTGCCTGTGGCGCACCGTTCAGGCCAAGCACAAGCGCCGGTGTGGAAGGTCCTGCTTCGGTGATCTTCTTGCCCCTTTCGTTGAACATGGCCTTCACGTGACCGTAATGTTGTCCCGCGAGCACCACATCACCGATCCTGAGGGTCCCAGATTCCACAAGGATTGTGGCGATATTACCCCGTCCCTTGTCCAGTGTGGATTCAATCACAACCCCCCTGGCAGTTTTATTTGGATTTGCTTTTAGATCAAGTAATTCAGCCTCCAGCAACACCTTCTCCAGCAACTCGGGAATGTTGATATTTCCTTTTGCAGAGATCTCCTGGGACTGGTACTTACCACCCCAGTCCTCCACCATGTAATTCATATTGGCCAGCGCTTCCTTGATCTTCTCAGGATTGGCCGACGGTAAATCAATCTTATTGATGGCAAAGACGATGGGAACACCTGCTGCGGCAGCATGGTTGATGGCCTCCACGGTCTGTGGCTTAACCCCGTCATCGGCGGCAACCACGATGATGGCCACATCGGTGATCTGTGCACCCCTTGCCCTCATGGCTGTAAATGCCTCGTGACCGGGTGTGTCCAGGAAAGTGATCTTGCGGTCCCCGTCCAGCACCACGCTGTACGCCCCGATATGCTGTGTGATCCCACCGGCTTCCCCGGCTACAACATTGGCATCCCTCACCACATCCAGCAGCTTGGTTTTACCATGGTCCACATGCCCCATCACTGTGACAATGGGAGGCCTTGGGAGCAGATCCTCGGGATCATCTTCTTCATCCCTGATGGATTCCACCAGGTCCACACTTACAAATTCAACGGTAAATTCGAACTCATCGGCCACCAGCGCCATGGTCTCTGCATCCAGGCGCTGATTGATGGATACGAACAACCCCAGGTTCATACAGGTCTGGATCACTTCGGTGGCTGGTAAATTCATCATGGAGGCCAGCTCGGCCACAGATACAAACTCTGTCACCTTCAGCACATTCCTGTTCATTTCCTTCTGGTCGCTCTCCTCCTGCAACCTGGCCTGCACCGCGTCACGTTTTTCCCTCCTGTATTTGGATGTTTTTGATTTGGATCCTTTGCTGGTCAGTTTTGCCAGCGTATCCTTGATCTGCTTCTGGACATCCTCTTCATTCACTTCGGGCCTCATGGCGCGCTTGCGCTTTTTACCGCCCTTCTCTTTTTTACCGCCAGCCTGGCTTCCAAAATCCACCGGCCCGGCTTCCTTCCTGATCCTTTTCCTTTTCTTCTTCTGGTCCAGGTGCAATTCCTGGTCCTTGCTTGATGCAACCGGTTTCTTTTTAGGCTCCCTCTTTTCAGGAAGGTCAATCCGGCCTACCACAGTGGGACCACTTAATTTCTCCACCCGGGTGGGGATCAGGTTCTGTTCCTCCCTCTTTTGTAATAATTTCTTTTTTGCCTCGGCTTCGGCTTCGGCGGTCGCGGCTCCTTTTTCTTCACCCGCATCCACAGCTCCTTCAGCGACAGTGGCCTTAGCAGCTTTATCATCTTTGGCGTCCGCTTCCTGGGCAATCACCGGTCCCTTTTCCGGGGCCGCTGCCGCTGCCGGTTCCTCTTTGGCAACCTCTTCGTCCTTTGAGGACGCCTGATCCTTTGATTTCTTTGCAGGACGGGTCTTCTGATTCATGGAATCGAGATCAATCTTTCCGACCACCTTTGGACCTGCCCCATCGGCTTCTTTTTCCCTGGCAGCCTCCACGGCTATTTCGGCAACCTTCCTGGTGACATCCTCAACCGGCTTCTTCTCTGAGGGAACCTCCTTTTTATCGGTCGCTGGTTTGGAATCAGTTTGCCTGGCTGTTTTTGCCTTTTCAGGTTCTTCGACAACCGGGGCTTTCTTATCAGACTCACGCACCACAGGCTCAGGGGCAACGGTTGTGTTATCCGTAATTAAAAGCTCCTCCGCATCCTCCTGTTCGCCTTTTAATGGAACATCCTCCAGCGTAATGGACTCCTGTCTTTCCCTGAGGTTTCGCAGGGTAAGTTTTTCAGATTCCTTCTTTACGCTTACATCGGAACTGTACTCTTCCAGCAGGAGGTCGTACAGATCCGCATCCACCTTGGAGTTGGGATTGGAATCGATTTCATAGCCCTTCTTGCCCAGAAACTCTACGATGGTGGTTATACCCACATTGAGTTCCCGTGCAGCCTTGCTAAGTCTTGTTGCCTTTCTTTCAGCCATATGGTTCTATTCAAATTCTGCTTTAAGCACGTTGACCAGTTCTTTGATGGTCTCTTCTTCCAGGTCCGTCCTTTTCACCAGGTCCTCTACGGTCAGGTTAAGCACGGACTTGGCGGTATCACACCCGATGGCTTTTAGTTCATCCAGGATCCATCCTTCAATTTCATCAGCGAATTCCTCCAGGTTCACATCCTCATCGTCTTCATCTGATTCGCGGTACACATCAATTTCATAACCGGTAAGCTGGCTGGCCAGCTTGATGTTTAAACCACCCTTCCCGATCGCCAGGGAAACCTCTTTGGGTTGCAGGTAGACCTCGGCACGCTTATCCTCATCATTCAGTTTGATGGAGGTGATCTTTGCCGGGCTAAGCGCCCTGGTAATGAAAAGCTGGATGTTGGTGGTAAAATTGATCACGTCAATATTTTCATTCTTAAGCTCCCTGACAATCCCGTGGATCCTGGAACCCTTCATCCCTACACAGGCACCCACCGGGTCGATCCTTTCATCATAGGATTCTACCGCCACCTTGGCCCTTTCGCCCGGTACCCTGACAATCTTCTTAATGGTGATCAACCCGTCGAAGATCTCCGGGACTTCCAGTTCAAAGAGTCTCTCCAGGAATACCGGTGAGGTTCTCGAAAGGATAATCAACGGATTGGCATTGCGCATATCCACCTTCACGACCACTGCCCTGATGGTATCTCCTTTGCGGAAGTAATCAGAAGGGATCTGCTCGGCCTTGGGAAGGATCAGTTCATTTCCCTCATCATCCAGGATAAGGATCTCTCTCTTCCACACCTGGTATACTTCACCGGTCACCACGTCACCGATCCGGTCCTTGTATTTGTTGTAAAGATGGTTCTTCTCCAGTTCCATGATCCTGGCAGAAAGATTCTGCCTCAAAGCAAGTATGGCACGCCTTCCAAAATCCCCGAGCTTCACCTCATCGGTCACATCCTCACCGGCCTCATAATCTTCATCGATCTCCTTGGCCTTGCTGAGCGCGATCTGAACAGCAGGATCCTCCAGTTCATCATCCTCCACGACCTCCCGGTTCCTCCAAATCTCGAAGTCACCCTTGTCAATGTTGATAATGATGTCAAAATTCTCATCCGTCCCGTACCTCTTCAGAAGCATACCCCTGAATACGTCCTCAAGAACACTCATCATGGTCACCCTGTCGATGTTCTTCAATTCCTTAAATTCGGAAAATGTCTCTATCAGATTTATATTTTCCATTGCTGCTAATTGAATCAATTAAATGATATTATTGTTTTTGATGTTTTAATTTCTGCAAACTCAATTTCCGTCTCTTTGCCTTTGACAACCATTACGATCCCGCTTTCAGACACCGATTGCAGTTGTCCAGTCACTTTATTTCCCTCCTTCAGGAGCACATCAATATGACGACCAATATTCTTGTCATACTGTTGCTTCACCCTGAACGGGGATCCCAATCCAGGGGATGACACCTCCAGGGAATAATCCTCCGTTTCCCGGTCCAGGTTTTCATTCAGGAACCTGCTGATCTTCACACACTCATCGATGGAGATCCCTTCCATCCGGTCCACATGGACACGGATCACGTTCCCTGCTTTCACAGCAACATCCACAAGGAAGATATCACTCCCCTCGATGCACTGCTCCACCAACTTTGTTATGTTTTCCTCAGTAATCATTTTTTTGGTAATAAAATAGGGGACCACAAGCCCCCTAGAATAACACCCTCCTAACGACAGCGCAAAATTACACATATTCGTCGAATTATCAAAAAAGGGAACGTTTTTTCGCTGATACAAACCCGATTATGGCAATAAAAACATAATTTTGTGCCCACAAACAACCCACATGGGGAAAAATTCCTCCACCAACAAGCTGAAAATCATCAATGACCCGGTCTATGGTTTTATTAAAATCCCGTATGAGATCATCTATGACCTGATCGAGCTTCCTTTGTTTCAGCGAATGCGGAGGATCAGGCAACTGGGAATGACACACTTTGTATATCCGGGCGCCAACCATACCCGCTTCCAGCATGCCATCGGAGCCATGCACCTCATGGGACAGGCCATCGGTGTGATCCGTTCCAAGGGTCATGAGATCACCGAGGATGAAGCAAAGGCGGTTACCATTGCCATCCTCCTCCATGACATCGGGCATGGCCCCTTTTCACATTCGCTGGAACACAGCCTGATCCGTGACACCTCTCATGAGGCAATCAGCCTGATGATCATGGAGCAGCTCAATGATTCCTTCCACGGGCAGCTCTCGCTGGCCATGGAAATATTCAGGAACAGCTACCACAAGAAATTCCTTCACCAGCTCGTATCCAGTCAGCTTGACATGGACCGGCTGGATTATTTGAAGCGGGACAGCTTTTTCACCGGAGTGACCGAAGGGGTGATCGGGTCGGACCGGATCATTAAAATGCTGAATGTACTGGACGACCACCTGGTGGTGGAAGAGAAGGGAATCTATTCCATTGAAAAATTCCTGATCGCCAGGAGGTTGATGTTCTGGCAGGTTTACCTCCATAAAACCGTGGTCAGCTCCGAACAACTCCTGCTGATGATGTTGAAAAGAGCCCGGGACCTCTCTTCGGAGGGATCCGTTCTGTTTGCCACCCCGGCTCTTGAATTTTTCCTGAAAAACAGTCCGGAAAGGCCCGATGCCTCAAGAAAAAAGGTTTTCCTGGAAAAGTTTGTCCTGCTTGATGACAATGATATCCTTGCCTCTGCCAAGGTATGGTGCGATCATCCGGATAAGGTTTTATCCACACTTTCCAAAGGGCTGGTGAACCGCGATCTCTTTTCAGTGGAGCTGGATCACAATCCCTATTCCGGTGAGTGGGTGGAGAGCCTTCGCCTGAAGGCGGCCGGCCTGTTCTCTGTTTCGGAAAAAGAGGCTGAATACCTGGTCATTTCGGACAGCATCAGCAACTATGCTTACAGTGACATGGACGACAGGATTACCATCATGGATAAAACCGGGAAAACCCGGGATATTGCAGACGCATCGGACATGCTTAACATTGCGGTTCTCTCGAAGACCGTGAGGAAATATTTCCTGTGCTACCCGAAGTCAATGAAAAAATGACTTAGTTTTGAATCCTAAAAATAGCGATATATGAATTTTACAGCGGCAGCCATAGCTGAGTTTCTTGGAGGTGACGTAGAGGGTGATCCCAAGGCCAGTATCAATGATGTTTCCAAGATTGAAGAGGGAAGAGAGGGGACCCTATCCTTCCTTGCCAATCCGAAATATGAAAAATATATATACCAGACCCGTGCCACCATTGTCATTGTAAACCAAGATTTTAAGCCTGTGAAGGAGTGTCCTTCCACATTGATCCGGGTGAAAAATGCCTATGAGGCCTTTGCCTCCCTTCTGCACCTTTATGAGCAGAGTAAGCCCAGGAAAAGCGGTGTGAGCAAGCTGGCCAGCATCTCCGAATCCGCCGTGCTGGGAAAGGAACTCTACATCGGGGATTTTACCGTGATCTCTGATCATGTTTCACTGGCCGACGGTGTCCAGATATTTCCGCAGGTATATATCGGTGATCATGTGAAGATCGGGGAGGGCACCATCCTTCATCCGGGTGTCAAGGTGTATGAGGGAAGTGAAATAGGGGCCCATTGCGTGATCCATGCAGGGGCTGTCATCGGCGGAGATGGCTTTGGTTTTGCACCGAACCAGGAAAACAATTATAAGAAGGTGCCACAGCTTGGAAAAGTGATCATTGAGGACCATGTGGAAATTGGGGCTAATACAACCATCGACCGGGCCACCATGGGGGCCACCATCCTGAGAAAAGGGGTGAAACTGGACAACCTGATCATGATTGCCCATAACGTGGAGGTGGGTGAAAATACGGTCATGGCCGCCCAGACTGGCGTATCGGGCTCTACCAGGATCGGGAAGAACTGCATGTTCGGGGGGCAGGTGGGACTGATCGGTCATATCTCCATTGCGGACGGGGTAAAGATCGCCGCCCAGTCAGGCATCCCAAAAAGCATCAAAGAGGAGGGTTCCATAGTACAGGGATCACCCCCACTGGATTTTACCCATTACCAGCGGTGTTATGTGGTCTTTAAGAATCTGCCCAACCTGCGAAACCAGGTCAATGAACTGGAACGAAAGGTCTCTGGACTAACACAATAACAGGGAAGCTGATTCATCTTATTTTTGTATATTTCGGCGAATTTTAAATTTTGGATCATAAGTGCGCAGCATGGCTGAAAAACAGAAAACCCTAAAAGCCCCCATCACCTTCAAAGGAAAAGGATTGCATACCGGCGTGCATGTCACCATGACCTTTAATCCTGCTCCTGACAGCCATGGCTACGTCTTCAAGCGGACAGACCTGCCCGGGCAGCCCATCATCAATGCACTTGCCGAGAACGTGGTGGAAACTTCCAGGGGGACCACACTGGAGGAGAACGGGGCCAGGATCGCCACCATTGAGCATGTGCTGGCCTCCTTTGTGGGAATGGGCATCGACAACGTACTGATCGAAGTGGATGGACCGGAAGCACCCATACTTGATGGCAGCGCCAGGGAATATGCCAATGCCATTGAAGCCACCGGAGTTGTAGAGCAGGCTACCGACAGGAAATACTTTATCCTCAAGGAGAAACTTGAATATTATGACGAGGAACACGGGATCCACATCATCGCCTATCCCGACAAGATCCAGAGCATCAATGTGCTCATTGATTACAACTCCAGGGTCCTCGGGAACCAGTATGCCTCCCTTGAGGAGCTCGACAACTTCAAAGAGGAAATCGCTCCCTGCAGGACCTTTGTGTTCCTCCATGAACTGGAATTCCTTGCCAAGAACAACCTGATCAAAGGAGGTGACCTTGATAATGCCATTATCATCGTGGACAGGCAGATGAACCAGGATGAACTGGACCGGCTCGCAGAATTGTTCAATAAACCCAAGGTGCAGGTGCAACCCGAGGGGATCCTCAACAACGTGGATCTCAGATTCTCCAATGAACCAGCCCGGCACAAGCTTCTGGACCTGGTGGGGGATCTGGCGCTTGTGGGTCGTTGGTTCAAGGCCAAGATCATCGCCACAAGACCCGGTCACCAGAGCAACAATGAGTTTGCACGGGCACTGAGGCAGGTCATGAAAAAAGCGGCCCTGCAGAAAAAGGTGCCCATTTACAATCCCAATCTGGAGCCCCTTCTGGATATCAATGAGGTGAAGCTCAGGTTGCCCCACAGGTATCCCTTCCTGCTGGTGGACAAGGTGATCCAGATGGATGAAAAATCGGTGGTTGGTGTCAAAAATGTGACCCTAAATGAACCCTATTTTATCGGGCATTTTCCCGATGAGCCCATCATGCCAGGGGTGCTGCAGATTGAAGCTGCCGCCCAGGTGGGCGGAATGCTGGTACTTGGCACGGTCCCGGATCCGGATAATTATTCCACCTATTTCCTGAAAATCGATAAAGTGAAATTCAAACATAAGGTGGTCCCGGGTGACACATTGATCATTAAAATGGACCTCCTGGAACCCATCCGGAGGGGTATTGCACTGATGTTCGCGGAGATATTCGTGGGAACCAAGCTGGTGATGGAAGGTGAACTGATGGCACAGATCGTAAAAACAAAATCAAATGATTAGTAAACATTCAAATGTCCATTCCGGGGCGAAGATTGCGGAGGATGTGGTGGTGGAATCCTTCTCCACTATCTACGAAGACGTGGTCATTGGGCCCGGTTGCTGGATAGGGCCCAATGTGGTCATTATGAACGGGGCCCGTATCGGCAAGAATGTCAAAATATTCCCCGGGGCGGTTATCTCAGGAGATCCCCAGGATCTTAAATTCGAAGGTGAATATACCACCGCAGAGATTGGTGACAATACCATTATCCGCGAATATGTAACCCTGAACAAGGGCACCAAGGCCAACAACAAAACGGTGGTAGGGAAGGATTGCCTGATCATGTCCTATGTGCACATCGCCCACGATTGTGAGTTGAAGGACCGGGTGATCCTGGGCAGCTATGCCGGACTCGCCGGTGAAGTGGAGGTGGATAGCTGGGCCATCGTAAGCCCAGGCAGCCTCGTGCACCAGTTTGTCAGGATCGGTACCCACGTGATGATCCAGGGCGGAAGCAAGGTGGGCAAGGATGTCCCTCCCTTTTCCATGGCCGGCAGGGACCCTGTTTCATTTACGGGGATAAACTCCATCGGGCTGCGCAGAAGGGGATTTAACAATGAAACCATCTATGCCATCCAGGAGGTCTACCGGATCCTCTATCAACGGGGACTCAATATCTCAGATGCTCTTGATTTCGTGGAAGCCAACCTTCCGGCCTCAAAGGAGAGGGATGAGATCATCCTCTTTATCCGTGATTCCAAAAGGGGTATTATCAGGGGCTATTTCGACGGAAAGGATACCTGATCGAGTGGGGTCACCTAGCCTGTGATCACTTGCTTTCTCCCTGGGTATAAGCATTCCAGCCCTGAGCCTGCAGCGGAATGGCGCTTCCATCGTTTCCCACAAGCAGTGCCTTGCCCTTTTGATCGGTGATGTTGCCAATGACACTCACCCCGGGAATGGCAGATACCTTATCAAAGTCTGAAAGGGGAACCGTAAACAACAGTTCATAGTCCTCTCCGCCATGTAGGGCCGCCACCAGGGGCTCCAGCTGGAATTCCCCGGCCACCCTTGCCGTCTCCTCGGCCACCGGGATTCGTTCTCCATACACCTGTACACCGCAACCGGAGGATTTACAGATGTGAAGCAGTTCGGACGATAGTCCATCTGAAATATCGATCATTGCATCGGGTTTGATCCCGGCCTCTTTCATGGCCAGCAGCACATCCACCCTGGGCTCGGGCTTCAGGAACCGTTCGAGCACATAATCGTACCCAACCAGCGCCGGCTGGAACCCTGGATCGCCGGCATGGAGCTGTTTCTCCCGCTCCAGGACCTTAAGTCCCATATAAGCTGCCCCCAGGTCACCCGTCACGCAGACCAGGTTGTGGTTTTTCGCCCCGGAACGCAGTGTCAGTTCATCTTTTAATGCGGTTCCGATGGCGGTGACAGAGATCATCAACCCGGTCACCGAAGCAGAAGTGTCCCCTCCGACCATGTCCACGTTGAACCGGTCACAGGCCAGTTTCACCCCCCCGTACAACTCTTCAAGGGCTTCCACTGAAAACTTACCCGAGATCCCCATGGAAAATGTGAGCTGCCGCGGGGCTGCATTCATGGCATAGACATCCGACAGGTTCACCACTACGGCTTTATACCCCAGGTGTTTCAGCGGGGTATACACCAGGTCAAAATGGATACCCTCCAGCAGCAGGTCCGTGGTGATCACCTGGCAGTAGGCACCGTGGTCGATCACCGCCGCATCATCCCCCACCCCTGTGCTTGTGCTCTCCTGCCGGAGGGTAAATCCTCCGGTGAGGTGGTCAATCAGTCCGAATTCACCTAACTCTTCGATGGTACGTATTTTCTTTGACGTCATTGCCGGACGGTTGTAGGATGAACAATTCAATTAAGCGGTTGTAATACAAATGTAAGCACAAGTTTTTGTATATTTGCACTCTATTTTAAATTAATCTAATTTACAATTAGTTGGGTAGCATCTAACCCTTAAAAGCCAGTTTCAGTGACAGACCAGGAGAAGATATTGAATGAGGTGACGGGCAATGATTATAAATTTGGCTTCCACACCGAGATTGATACTGAAACCATCCCCAAAGGATTGAACGAGGATGTGATCCGCCTCATCTCTTCCAAGAAGGAGGAGCCTGAGTGGCTGACCGAATCAAGGCTGAAAGCATTCAGGTACTGGCAGGGCATGAAGATGCCAAAATGGGCCCACCTGAAGGTCCCCGAAATCAACTACCAGGATATCATCTATTATGCAGCCCCCCGCCAGGGAGCCAGGTACAAGGATATGGACGAAGTGGATCCGGAACTGATCGATACCTTCAACAGGCTTGGGATCCCACTTGAAGAGCAAAAATTGCTTGCAGGAGTAGCTGTGGATGCTGTGATGGACAGTGTCTCTGTGAAAACCACCTTCCAGGATACCCTCGCGGAACTGGGCATCATCTTTTCATCTTTCAGTGAGGCGGTGAAGAACCACCCCGACCTGGTGAAGAAGTTCATGGGATCCGTGGTGCCCTATACCGATAACTATTTCGCGGCCCTCAACTCGGCGGTATTCAGTGACGGATCGTTCTGTTACATCCCCAAGGGGGTCCGTTGCCCCATGGAACTCTCCACCTACTTCCGGATCAATGCAGCCAATACAGGGCAGTTTGAAAGGACGCTGATTGTGGCCGAAGATGATTCATACGTGAGTTACCTGGAAGGATGTACCGCACCAAGGCGCGACGAGAACCAGCTTCATGCAGCCATCGTGGAGATCGTGGCCATGGAGAATGCCGAGGTAAAATACTCCACGGTTCAGAACTGGTATCCCGGGGATAAGGAGGGACGCGGCGGGATCTACAATTTTGTGACAAAAAGGGGGATCTGCAAGGGAGATTATTCCAAGATCTCCTGGACCCAGGTGGAAACCGGATCTGCCATTACCTGGAAATACCCCAGCTGTATCCTGAAGGGAAACCATTCTGTGGGTGAGTTTTACTCGGTGGCCGTTACCAACCACCATCAGCAGGCCGATACGGGGACCAAA